>JAITBL010000164.1 GCA_031283575.1 Treponema sp.
ATTCACCCAGGGTGAAGGAGTCTATTTCAGTCTCCTCCCGCTCGTAATACAGGTCCAGAGATTCCTTGATAATATCCGACTTGGTCTTGTGTTTGACCCGGGAAAGCGCCGCAAGTTTGCTCCGTGCCACGGCGGGAAGCCGTACCGTAGTTATTTGATCGTTCATAATCACCTCATATTACAGAGTGTAATACAGGGATCAGCCAATGTCAAGTCCTTTTTTGTTTTTTCCGTCACAAGGAGACAGCGCGCTAGCGCCGTCTCCTTGTATCAATGGCCTTTTGGACAAGCGCGTCGCAGCGTTCGTTATAGGCGTTGCCTGCGTGGCCCCTGACCCATTGCCAGGTAATGGGGAACCTGGCCGCCAGAGCGTCCAGCCGCTGCCACAGATCCTGATTTTTGACCGGCTCCCGGTTCCTCGTACGCCAGCCGTTTTGTTTCCAGGCTTTAATCCACGCGGTAATTCCCTTTTGCACATACTGGGAATCGGTAAAGAGCGAGATTGTCTGCTTTTCCGCTGATTTTTCTTTTTTCGCCTCGAGGCTTTCCAGGGCGCTGATCACGGCGAGAAGTTCCATACGGTTATTGGTTGTATCGGCCTCGCCGCCGGAAGCCTCGGCGGCCAAAACGGGCTCGCCGGCGGGGGCCTGGCTCAGGATCACATAGGCCCAGCCGCCCGGCCCGGGATTTCCCGAAGAGCCCCCGTCGGTATAAATGTGGAGTTCGCTAATACCGGATGACCTTTTCCCACTGTCCCGACGCCGCCGACGCGAAAAGCGCGTCCAGCGCCGCCATGTTCGCCACCGCGTCGGAAACCGGCGTCGGCGCTTCTTTCGCCCCCTCGGCGACGGCGCGGGCAAAAGCGTCGAATTCAAGCAGGTACTGGTCGGCGATTTCCGTTTCGACAATACGGTCCGCCACGCCGGTACTCACATGGAGGCGGCCCGGAACATCGCCGAACATGTTGAAGGGCACTTCCACCGCCAGCGTCCCGCCGGTTCCCACGGCCCGGACCCGCTGCCAGGGATAGAGCTGGGTACTGATCACAAAGGTCGAAGTACGCCCGTCCCCAAAATCAAGAATCGCGCTGGCATAAATGTCGGTATTAAAGGAAGTATCCCGTTTAAGGGTACAGACCACGCGCTCGGGCTCGGCGCCCATGAGGAAACGCGCGGTCGAAACCGTGTAACAGCCGATGTCAAGCATGCCGCCGCCGCCTGCTTCGGCGATGTTACGTATGTTGGAAGCGTCCTTGAGGTCGTAGGAAAAAATGCCGCTTGTAGCCATAATTCTGCCCAGCTCGCCGCATTTGACAATTTCCCTGGCCCTGATCCACTGGGGATGAAAGCGGTACATAAACGCTTCCATAAGGAGAACCCCTTTTTGCCCGCAGTACTCCGCCGCTTCCGCCGCCTCTTTTGCGTTGAGGCCCAGGGGTTTTTCGCAGAGAATGGGCTTTCCCGCGTCGGCGGCCTTCTTGATATAAGCCAGATGAAGGTGATTTGGCAGGGGGCAATAGACAAAGTCGATGTTCTTGTCCGCCAAAAGCTCCTCGTAAGAAGCGTAGGCCCTGGAAAAGCCCCAATCAGCGGCGTACTTTTTCGCCTTGTCCGGACTGCGCGAAGCAATTCCGTATGCTTCAACCATCAGCGAAGCGCCCAGCGGCGTCGCGATCCGTAAACTATAGTGCTCGGAAGTTCCCAGCACCCCCATGCGCAATTTATCCATGAGTTTCTCCTGTTTGAGTTATTCGAAGGGGCCTAGTACCCCGCCCCTCTGCGGCGGGATAGTTCATTTGCTTATACATAGTGAAAGAAAGCGTCCGAAAAGTCAAATGCCCTGGGCGGGATTTTGTGCCAAAATGTATCATCGGTCCGCGCAGGCGGGTTTCAGGGTTAAACTCCGCCGCGAATAAGCGCTAGCGCGGGACGGTGTTTTCTGCTACGCTACGAACATGAGCAAGATTCCGCATAACACCGCCCTCCTGGGAGACGAAGCCCTCGCGTTGGGGGCCCTGCACGCGGGCCTAAGCGCCGCCTACGGTTATCCCGGGACGCCTTCCACCGAAATTATGGAATACCTGCAGCGCTCCGCCGGCGCGTTCTCCTGTACCGCGCGCTGGTGCGCCAACGAAAAAACCGCCATGGAAGCGGCGCTGGGCGTTTCCTTTGCGGGCCGCAGGGCGCTGGTTACGATGAAACATGTGGGGCTCAATGTCGCGTCGGATCCTTTTATTAACGGCGCCCTGCTGGGTATCAAGGGCGGCCTCGTGGCGGCTGTGGCCGACGATCCCGGAATGCACTCTTCGCAGGGTGAACAGGACTCGCGCTTTTACGCCGCGTTTGCCCTCGTTCCCTGCCTGGAGCCGCGGAGCCAGCAGGAAGCCTACGATATGGTCCGCGAGGCCTTTGATCTTTCCGAGCGCCACGCCGTACCTGTTTTGCTGCGCCTTGCCACGCGGCTTTCCCACGCCCGCGCGTCGATTAGTACGCGGCCGGCGCGGGAACAGAACCGCTGTGAAAAAACCTCCGAAGAAACAAAGTGGATGCTGCTTCCCGCGTATGCCCGCAAAAACTACGCGGCCCTTCTCGAAAAGCAGCGGGACTTCCTCGCGTGGTCCGCGGATCACGCGGTGAACAAACTCGAACTTGACGGCCGCGACAAAAGTTTTGCCGTAATCACGGCGGGACTTGGCGGCAACTATTACGAAGAAAACCTTGGCGATTTGACGGCCGCCCGGGGCGCGGCGCCCGCCCGTCTCCATATCGGGGCCTATCCCCTGCCCGAAGCGGGTATACGTTCGCTGTGCGCCGGCGCGAAAGAAGTGCTGGTGATTGAAGAAGGCCAGCCGTTTATCGAAGAAAAACTCCGCGGCATCCTGCCGCAGGCGGTGGCGGTACGGGGCCGTCTTGGCGCGGACGCCCGTCTGCCCCGTACCGGCGAGCTGGACCCCGATAATGTGCGCGAGGCTCTGGGGCTTTCGCCCCGGCCCTCGCTTGCCGCGGCGGTTCAGGGCGGCCCGTATTTTGACACGCTCCCCGGCCGGCCGCCCCAGCTCTGTCAGGGCTGCCCTCACGCCGATTCCTACGAGGTGATTAAACGCGCGGCCGCGGAACTGGATTCGTCGCCGGGCCGCCCCACGGTCAGCGTCAACGCCGACATCGGCTGTTATTCCCTGGGGGCGGCGCCGCCCTACTCGGCTGTCGAAAGCATTGTCTGTATGGGCGCCGGCGTCGGCATGGCGCGGGGCGCGGCAGACGCCGGCATAGCTTACGCCATCGGCGTCATCGGCGACTCTACCTTTGTTCACTCGGGGATCACGGGCCTTATCGACGCGGTTCAGGCCGGTACGCCGATGACGCTCTGCATACTCGATAACTCCATTGTCGCCATGACCGGCTGTCAGCCCACCGCCGTTTCCTCGAGCCAGCTCAAAGCGCTGATACTCGGCTGCGGCCTCGATCCCGCCCACTACCTTGAACTGGAAGCGAAAAAACAAAAGCTCGAAGAAAACGCCGCCAAACTCAAGACCGAGGCCGAATACCGCGGCCCTTCCGTGGTGGTGTTTAAGCGTGAATGTCTGGAGGCGGCCCGCAAGCGGCTTAAAGCGGGAAAGTAATCCCGCGCTGGATGCCGCCCGTTACTTGAAAAAACCGGCCCCGTGCGCTATGCTTAAAAACAGCTTAATCGAAAGGGGTAAACCATGGCTTACAAGATCAGTGACGCGTGCGTCAACTGCGGCTCCTGCGACAGTGAATGTCCCGTAGAAGCTATTTCCGAAAAGGACAATGCCCGCTGGATCGATCCGGCCAAGTGCCAGGATTGCGGCGCCTGCGCGGCTGTCTGTCCCGCCGAAGCGATTTCCGCAGGCTGACATTACAAAACCATATCTGGCCCTCGTCCCCCTGTTCCTTTTCCTTACGGTGGAACCGGGGGCTCAGGGCGCGTCTTCCTTCCCCCGTATCGAACGGCTCGACAATCGCGATCCCCTGTTTAAGCAGTACCAGGCCGACGTCGCCCTTGCCCGCCGCCGCATCTACGGTTCGGCTTCGGCCGGAAAAGACCTCGCCGGACAGCTGCGGGTATACGCCTATACAAGCGCCGGGGGCGAGGATATCTACCAGCTTTCGGCCCGCTGTAACGTTCCCTATTCCGCCCTGGCGACCTTAAACCGGCTGCGGAATCCGGGCACGGACAACAGTTTTTTTCTTCTCCCTTCGGTTCCGGGCATCTTTGTTCCCGAAGAACCCGCAAACGATCTGGAACGGCTTACCGCCTCGAGCCGGAGTGAAGCCGACGGCGTACTTATAACACTGGAGGGAAAGCGCTGGCTCTTCTTTCCCGGGGCCGATTTTACCCCCACCGAACGGGTTTACTTCCTCAACGAGGGCTTTCACTTTCCCCTGCGTAGCTACCGTATCACCAGCGCTTTCGGCATGCGGCCGAGTCCCTTTACCGGCCGGCCGCAAAACCACAACGGCCTTGATCTGGCCGCGCCTGCGGGAACCCCCGTCTACGCCGCCCGTGACGGGGTCGTCTCCGAATTGGGCACGGACAGCGTGTACGGCAACTACATCGTCGTCGTTCACGGCGATTCCTGGGCAAGCCTCTACGGCCACCTGTCGTCGTTTTCCGCCGTCAGGGGCGAAAAAGTCGGCCAAAACACGATCATCGGCCGCGTCGGTTCCACCGGACAATCCACCGGCCCCCACCTCCACTTCGAAATCCGCAAAAACGGCGCCGCCCAGGATCCGGGAAAACTGCTCTTCCAGAACCGTTAAAATCACAGACTATGGCAAAATTACGACTTTTTGTTAAGGTTTGCCGCCTGCGGCCGATAAATAAGATGTCGGACTTATAGTTCCCCTCCCAAATCACTATATTTCCGATATGCCTCAAGGGCAGGGCCGGCGCAAGCCGGCCTTTTTGTTTGCCGCGCCCAGGAATGCGCGCGAGTCGGCGAGCGCGGCTTTACCATTTAACGTAAGTAATGGCCCCGCAGGGGTGTCTGTCACCTTTTTTTTACCACGAACCTCACAAACCCCACAAACAGAAACGGTGTCAGCGCCCGGTAAACTCCCCATTGGGTGCGTGTGTTTTGCTATCGTTATTTGATTTTTCAGAACATTAGGCGCTTTTTTGGCTGATTTATACGTTTTACACACGTTTTTCCCTCCGCGATTAAAGCACTACGCTCTTTTGTGCCCTTCATACGGTATGGAGGCATTATGCGAAAAATTACACTTACTTTAGACCGGCTTATCGACCTTAGGTACGATAAGATCTTCAAAGCCGTTTTCACCCAGGAAACCCCGGCATCCAGAAAAGCCCTTACGGCCCTGCTGGAATCCTGCCTGAACCGCCGGCTCGATGTCGTTACCGTTATCGCCAACGAACCTGCCGCGCAGTCGGAACAGAAACGCCAGATTCGTTACGACATCGCCTGTACCTTTAACAACGGCGAACTGGCAGATGTCGAAGTGACCCTGTGGCCGAAAGGAACCGAGCCGCTTCGTATCGAGTACTACCTGAGCAGGCTCTTTGTATCCCAAAACCTGTCGGGAATCGACAAAGACTTCGGCGATCTGAAACAGAGCTACCAGATAAGCATACTGGGGGATAACCTGTATGCCGACAGCCATGTGGCTCACTGGTTTGAGTACTACGACCCTGAACGGAAGATAAGTCTTGGTGGACGAACGGCAATTGTTACGTTAGAATTGAATAAGCTTGAAGGCTTGGTAGAAACGCCGCCGGAACAGATGAACGGGAAGGAACGGTGGGGATTATTTCTGGGGTACGCGTCGGAACCAGGGCGGCTGGGATTGGTGAACAAACTCTTGGAAGTAGAGGAGGGCATAGCGATGGCCGGGGAAGCGATACTGCAATTACCAAAATCGCAGATAGAGGAGATACGGCGGATAAGCCGGGAAAAGTTTGAGGTAGACCAGCGGCAGGCGCGGCACGATGTAGAACGGGCGAAGCGCGAGGCGGAACAGGCGAAGTACGATCTGGAACAGGTACGGCAGGAGGTGGAACAGGTACGGCAGGAGGCGGAACAGGCCAGGGAAGCGCTCAAACAAGCCAAACAGGAACAGGATGCCGCTCTCCGGGAAAATGCCCGGAATCTCAAGAAACTTGGCATACCGATTGATCAAATAGCCCAGGGAATCGGGCTTTCTGTTGAAGATATAGAAAAATTGTAACGCCGGCGCGGCATCCGAACGCTTGAATTTGCCGGGCCCGGAAATTCGTGGTTTTTTCTTGGAACCACCCGAACAGACACGAACGGTTTCACCGCAGGCGAAAAAGGTAAAGAAGGAAGGGAAGATCGGGGCGTAACTTGACAGATCCTTTCGTTTTTTACCATAATGGCCTATGGGCGGCTTTTTATTCACGCGAATCATCGCGCTGGTTACCATTCTTTTG
>JAITBL010000166.1 GCA_031283575.1 Treponema sp.
GATGCCTGGTTTTTTCTTTTCCTTACCCCCCCCACACGCCCTGCTTCCTCTCGTGCTATCGCAAAAGCGCGTTTTCAGGACTGAATTATACCCGTATTACGCCAAGATCAGATTTAGTCAGAATATGGCGCCATTTTTTGTCCCATCATAAAGCGCCGTTATGACAAACCTGTCGTTATGGACTATAATCACAGAGTGGGTTGAACCTGAACGGTTGTTGATTCGTTGCGAAAGGTCCATATTGATTAGTCCGCGCCATCGTAGTACACTTGTAATAAGGGGTTGCCATGTCCGAACAATGCCAGTTAGTCACTTTCCAGCTGGGGGAAGAACTCTACGGAATCAACATTATGGACGTCAAAGAAATAGTGCGGGTTCAGGAAATACGTTCCATTCCCAATGCCCCCGCCTATGTGGAGGGGATCTTTAACCTTCGCAGCGAAATTATCCCCATTATTAACCTTCACAAGCGCTTTCACCTGAAAAAAGCCTTTACTTCCGAGGAAGAAGATCTCCTGTCGGGTTTTATCATCATTGATGTTGACGGAATGAAACTTGGGGTGATTATCGACCGTATATCGCGGGTCGTGGCGGTGGAACGCGAGGCGATACAGCCTCCGCCCCAGATGTTTTCCGGCATCGGCGCCGAGTACATTCAGGGAGTGATCCGCCAGGAAGAAAGCTACCTGATCATCCTCAATATCCGCGACCTCTTTAACCCCCGCGAACTGCAAAAAATAGCGGATTTGCGCCGCTGAGCGGCGTTTGGGCGTATGGTTTTTTCCGCCGTTTTGTGCTAGAGTCGTTCCATGAAGATAGAAGTCTATTCTCCGACCGTCAGAAGGAAGGAGATGGATGCGGTGCTCACCGCCATGGTCGAAGATCGCCTTGGTCCCGGGGAGCACACCCACTTTTTAATACATACCGCCAGGGAACAGCTTGGCTTTGATTATTGTTTGGCCCTGCGCAGTCCGGTTTTTGCCCTGAGGCTTGCCCTTGAGGCGGTTTTTGCGGAAGCGCCGGAGCGGAAAAGCGTGATTATTTCGGCCCTTTCGCCCCTCTATTACGAGCGGGTGATTCGCGGTATGGGTCTTGTTCCCCTGTACTGCGATACGGCCGAAGATTCGCCCCTCATGGCGGGCGCGAGGATCGAATCGCTGCTTGAGTTCAAGCCCGCCTGTGTGGTTTTTCATCACGCTCTGGGTTATCCGTGCGACCCTTCGCTCATCGCCGCGCTGGGCATTCCCGTTATCGAAGATTGTTCGCACAGCGTGGGTTCGTTCTCGGGGGAAACGAGGGCGGGATGCGCGGGCGCCTTTTCCATACTCGGACTTGAGGAGCGGGATATGATTACCGCCGGAGGGGGCGCGCTGCTCTTTGCCGGTACGAGGCGTTACGCGGCCCGGCTGCGCGCCCTGGGCGATCTTCCCCCCGAATACCTGCTTCCTGATCTTAACGCGGCCATGGCGGCGGTGCAGTTCCACGAAATTAACCGCAACCTGGAAAAGCGCGCCGAAATCGCCGAAGTGTACGTGCAGATGAGCCTTCGGACAAGGCACAGGCGCGTTGTTCCCGGCGAGGGGCAAACGTACAATAACTACGCTTTTGCCCTGATTCTTGAAAGCGGGGTCAAAGATGTCAAAGCTTATGCCAAAAAACAGGACATTGCCGTGGAAGAGGCTTTCGAAGCGACCCTGGCCGGAAGCGGCGTTATACCGGCCGCCCAGTGCCCCAACGCCTCTTCCCTGGCGCTGCGGACCGTGATCTTTCCCCTCTATCCCCGTCTGGGCGCGTCGCCGGCGGAAAAGGTTGCCAGGCTCATCATGACGCTGCCCTAGCAGGTTGTAACAGCTAAATAAAAAAAGAGAGGAAGAAGAATATGAACCACAACGCAGTCAATCAGAAAGCACAAAGGAGAGAGCTTCCTCTTCCTTTGTGTCCTTCGTGCGCCTTTGTGGTAAAATATCTTGACAATAGAGGCTGTTCCAAAACTTCAGTTTTTGGAACAGTTTCCTTGAATGTAGGATGTTTCGTAAGTCTTAAATCCTTATTACATAAGGATTTAAGACTGAGAAACTCCAAAGCCAGTGGAAAAACCATGGGGTTTTGGAACTGGCTCAATACTTTTAGCTGTTACGCTGCCCTGGCAGGGTGTAACAGCTAAATAACTGGATGTATGGATGGCGAAAAAGGCCCTGTTGTTCGTCAACAGTAACAAAAGCGAAGCCCGCGTCCTTGCCGCTTCGATTGCGGCGGTTCTCGAAAAACGGGGCTGGGAAGCGGCGGCGCATTCCTTTAAAAGCAAAGAGAACGAGTACGCGGCGGCGGACTGCAACGTGGGGATTAGCCTCGGCGGCGACGGCACCGTCCTTTACGCGGCGCGGACCCTCGCTCCCCGCGGAATTCCCCTGCTGCCGGTCAATCTGGGCGCTCTGGGGTTTATTTCCGCGGTGCCGCCCGATGCCTGGGAGCGGACTTTTACCGCGTGGGAAGCGGGAAAGGCCGCCGTTTCAAAACGGCTCATGCTGGAGATGAGCGTCGAGCGCGGCGGCGCGCGGATCTTTCACAATTATTGCCTTAATGACACGGTGATTTCCGCCTCGGGAATAGCGAAACTGATACGTCTGGAAGTCGAGACGGAGACCGGCGGCGGAGAGCTGATCCCGCTGGGACATTTCCGCGCCGACGGCCTTATCGTCGCGACTCCGACCGGTTCCACCGGCTATTCGGTGGCCGCCGGGGGGCCTATCATCGATCCCGAAATGGACGCGGTGATTATTAACCCGATCTGTCCTTTTACCCTGTCGAACCGCTCCATGGCCCTTCCCGCCGACGAGAGGATCAGCGTCCTGGTAGAGGACGACCAGCGCAGTGACGTGCTTTTGACGGTGGACGGGCAAATTACCGAACCCCTGCGGATGCGGGATCGTATCCACCTTAAGCGGGCGGCTTTCCCGGCCCTGCTTATTGCCTGTGACCGCGAAGTGTTTTACCGCGCGCTCAGGACAAAACTGGGCTGGCCGGGCGGAACTTCCCGCGCCTCGTATTCGGGAGGAAACGATGCTTGAAGAGCTTTCGATCCGCAACTACGCCCTTATCGACAATCTCTCGATTAGTTTCGAAAACGGCCTCAATATTTTGACCGGCGAGACCGGCGCGGGTAAATCGATCATCGTCGGTTCGTTAAGTTTTCTTCTGGGCGCAAAAACCGACGCCTCGGTGATCCGTACCGGCTGCGACGAAGCGTCCGTTTCCGCCGTGGTACGCGTCGCTCCCGATAACGCCGATGTCCTCGCCTGGCTTGCGGGCCGTGAAATTGAAACCGACGACGGCGCGATCATTGTCCGCCGTTCGATCAAGGCGACAGGGCGCGGTTCTATCTATGTACAGGACGTTCCCCTGACGCGCGGCGATCTGGCCGATCTTATGTCCCTGCTCTTCGACCTTCACGGCCAGCACGATCACGAATCCCTGCTGCGAAAGGACGTGCACCGCCGCTGTCTTGACCGTTTTGCCGGTACCGAAGAAGAAGCCGCCGTTTTTAACGGGCGTTTTATGGAACTGGCGGAAAAGAAAAAAGCTTTCGAGGTTTCGGTCAACTCCGAACGGGACCGCGACACCCGCATCGAACTGCTCTCCTACGCGGTCGATGAAATCGACAAGGCCGCTCCCAAAATCGGGGAAATCCGTGAACTTGAGGCGGAAGCCCAGCGCCTCGCTTCGTTTGAAAAGCTGAGCCTTCAGGCGGAAAACGCCGCCGGCGCTTTCTGCGGGGGCGGCGCTTCCGCGGCAAGCCAGATCCGTAAAACGCGGAGCGCTCTTGAGGCCGCTTACGTCCTTGACGAAAGCCTTGCCGCCATCTCCAAACGCATGGACGATCTGTATTACGAAGCGGAAGATCTTGCCGAGGAACTGCGTTCCTACCGCGACGGCCTTTCCTATGAACCCGGCCGCCTTGAGGAAGTTGACGACAGGCTGGGCCTGCTCTCGCGCCTTGGAAAAAAGTACAAACCCAGGGCGTCCGAAGAAGGCGGCGCTTTGGGTCCGGAAGGAGCAATACTCGCCTACAGGGCCGAAGCCGAACAGGAAATCGAAGCGCTCTCGCAGTCCGAAGAAAACCGCGAAAAACTCAAGGCGGAAATCGCCGCCCTGGAAAGGGAAATTACCCAGCGGGCCTCCGCGCTCAGCGCCAAACGGAACGCCGGCGCGGGCAGACTCGGCGGCGAGGTTAACGCCATACTCCTCAGGCTCGGTATGCCCAGGTCCCGCTTTGAGGTTCACACCAGCGCCAAAGGCCGGGGACCCAGCGGGAACCTGATCATCGGTCCCTGGGGCGCCGACGAAGTCGAATTTCTTATTTCCGCCAACGCGGGCGAGCCCCTCAAGGAGCTTTCCCGTATCGCCTCGGGCGGCGAGCTTTCCCGCGTGATGCTGGCGATCAAGACGGTGCTTGCCCGTTCCGACGCTATCGAGACCCTGGTTTTTGACGAAATCGATACGGGCATAGGCGGCGAAGTGGCTCTGGCGGTGGGGGAATACCTTAAAAAAATGGGAAGCATCAAGCAGATCTTCTGTATTACCCACCTTGCGAGTATTGCCGTTCGATCCGATAATCATATCAGGGTGGAAAAATCCGACCAAAAGGGACGCGCCCAGACAACGGTACGGCTCCTTTTGGGCAGGGAACGGCAGCAGGAAATCGCGCGTATGCTGGCCGGAGACTCGGCGGGCGGCGCGGCACTTGCACATGCGGCCGATTTACTGGCAAAATACGGTAAGAAAGTATAGTTGCCTGCGGCCGGTAACAGGTATTTTACCGTGAAGGCGCATACGGCAAAGGTTGATGCTGCTGTCGAAAGGAAAACATGGCAAAAATTTCCGTTGAGGAACGGAACCGGTATCAGGAAAAAATAAAACCCTATCGCGACAAGATCGTGGAAATAAGCGGCAGGGAAAAAAATATTCTCGTGGCGATCAAGAAAGAGGGCGCCAACGCCGCCTTCAAGCGCCTTACCCTGGTTGAGGAAATGCTCAACCTCGCTTCGTATCAGATCATCATCAGTCTGGTGTCCCAGGCGCGGCTCAAGGTCAAAGAGGAAAATGCCCTTAACGACGGCCGCAAATCGCTCTATAAAAGCGTCATTTACCTCGAAGAGGTCGTCAGCACCTGTGTCGACACCCCCTACTCCGATTACGAAGGCAAGCTTGCCGAAATTGCCGAAATGGACGCCGCCCGCCGCTATTCCCTGATCAGCAAAATGGGTCTGGCGATCAATCTGCTCGAAAACGCCTATGGCGATAACACCAAGTGGAAGTGGTCTTTTGTCGAACTGGAAGGCCGTTTTGCCGCCGCGGCAAAAAACATTATGGACCTGAAGAGCGCCGTCTCCAACACGGATCCCCGATCCCCCGCCTACGAACCCACCGTTTACCATCTGCGGCTCATAAAAAAACTCCTTGCCCAGGCGGCCGACCGCTACCGCGAGAAGTACGAACTTTCCACCAACCGTATTGACGACTTTAAGCAGGGGATTAATTTTTTGGGAGCCCTGCGGCGCATTCATGTACTGATGGGCGACAGGGAAGACGCCGAAACGGTAAAAAAGAAACTTGAAATCTGGTCGACAAAACTGGAAACCGACATCAAGCGCTCCGAAAGCCAGAAAAAAGGCTGACATCAGGCAGCTATGTCCGAAACAGCGAAAGAGGAAAAAGCCGGGCTCGCGGCGTTCAAAACCCTCAAGCCGTATTTTTTTCGTTACCGCCTTCCCTATATTCTGGGTTTTTTATGCCTTTTGATTGTGGACGGCGCCCAGGCGATACTGCCGCAGTTTATCCGCGCCGCCGTTGATATTGTTAGCGCGGGAAACTTTTTATGGACGCGCGTACTGTATATTTGTCTTGCCATGCTGGGCGTTATGGCGGCGATTGCCCTGGGACGTTTCCTGTGGCGTTACTTTATTCACGGTTCTTCCCGCCGTATCGAAACGGAATTGCGCGGCGATCTTTTTCGCCATCTGCTTTCGCTTTCTTATGATTTTTACCAGAAAAATAAAATCGGCGATCTCATGGCCCGTTCGATCAGCGATCTTAACGCGGTCCGCAACGCCCTGGGCTGGGGCATCGTAACCCTTGTTGACGGCACGATCATGGCCGCGTCGATCCTCGTGATCATCATCATCCAGGATCCGCAGACGGCCCTGTACTGTATCGCGCCGCTGCCGCTTATCACCGTGGTCATGCTTTTTTTCGGCAGGGCCATGGGAAGGCGTTTCCGCCGCGCCCACGAAACCTACTCGGTCATGAGCGATGCCGTGCAGGAAACTTTCGCGGGTATCAGGGTTATCAAATCCTTTGTCAAAGAATGGTGGTTCATCAAAAAGTTTGAACAGGCCAACGACGCCTACCGCGGCGCCAATATGAGCCTTGTAAAACTTTACGGATTCTTTTTTCCGTTCGTAAGTTTTTTGGCAGGGCTTACCACTGTTATTCTGCTTTTGACCGGCGGCCGCCGGGTGGTTTTGGGCTACCTCAGCGCCGGAGAGCTGGTGGCGCTTTTCAGTTATTTACAAATGCTGATCTGGCCCCTTATGGGCGCGGGTTTTATGGTGAATATGATCCAGCGGGGCGCGGCGGGCATGGCGCGGATCAACGAGGCGCTTTTTGCCGAAGCTTCGATCCGTTCTCCGGCGCTGCCCCTGCGCGGCAAAAATGACGCGCCGGCGATAGAGCTGCGTTCGCTTACGTTCGCCTATCCGCCGTCCGGCGAGAACAAACAAGGCGTTCCGGTACTCGACGGAATCAGCCTCGTCGTGGAACGGGGAACGACGCTGGGTATTTTGGGCAGAACCGGTTCAGGCAAAAGCACCCTGATCAAAGCGCTCGTACGCATGATCGATCCGCCCGCGGGCAGCGTGTTTGTCAAGGGCGTTGACGTGAGGGACTACGATCTTGGGGAATTGCGCATGATTTTTGCCGTGAGTCCCCAGGACGCCTATCTTTTTTCGGACACGATTAAAAACAACATTGCTTACGGCAAAAAAGACAGCGGCGCCGATCCCGCTCCGGCCGAGCTTGTTAATGCCGCGCTGCTGTCGGCCCTTGACCGCGATCTGGAAGGTTTTGCCCACGGATGGGAAACGTTTATCGGCGAACGCGGCCTTACCCTGTCGGGCGGACAGAAGCAGCGGGTCGCCATTGCCCGCGCGCTGCTTTCGGCCGGCGAGATTTTGATTTTGGACGACGCTTTTTCCGCGGTGGACGCGGAGACGGAAAAGCGCGTTCTGGGGAATGTTTTAACGGAACGGGCGGGAAAAACAACGATCATCATTTCCCACCGTGTTTCCACGTTAAGCAGCGCCGACAAGGTGCTGACGCTGGAAAGGGGAAGGGTGAGCGAATACGGCAGTCCCCGCGAACTGCTTTCGGCGGGCAATTTTTTCGCGCGGACGGCCGAACTCCAGCGCCTGGGAGACGCTTCCGTTTTGTCCGGCGGGGGGGCGGCCCGTGTCTGATTATTTTGAAAAAGAAGAGGTCGTCAAGGAATACGATTCGAAAATCGCCGGCCGCATTATTTCCTACCTCAAGCCGTATAAGGCCCTCGTCGCCGTCGCGCTGGCCGCGCTGGTTTTTTCAACGCTGGGGGAATTGGCCGTGCCGGTGCTGCAGCAGCGCCTTATCGACCGCGCCGTAATGGCCCGCTTTCTTGCGGTAAAAGCTCCCGAAGCGGTAACGGCGCGCCTTTCAGCTTCCGCCCAAAAAACGCTGGATGAACTTTACGCCGTCAGGGGGGCGATACGCCTGGGCGATACCGTTTTTGTGCCGCAGGATGAACGGATACGCATTTCGCCGGGCAGCGAAAAAGAGCTTGGCGCGCACAAAATTCTTGACGGCAGTCCGTGGTACGCGTTTACCTTTGACGAAAAGCGCTCCGGCGCGCGCGAAGCGGCTGCCGCGCGCGGCGACTTGTTCCTTACAGGGCCGGCGGGGGCGGCGATCAGGATAAGCGATCTTGCCGCGCTCAGCGCCGAAGAACGGGAAGCCGTCCGCTCCGGCGATCTCGCGCTGATTAAAACAACGGTGCTCCTCATCCTTCTGATCCTTGCCGTTGTCTTTATTTTGACCTTCGCGGAAACCTGGGCTTCGGTGCTGGTGGCTCAAAAGGTCATGAAGGACATCAGGCTGGCTCTGTTCAAAAAAACAATTTCGCAGAGTACGGATATGCTTTCACGCAATCCCGTTGGACGTATTGTTACCCGTCTTACCGGCGACGTTGAAACGATTAACGAATTTTTTACCTCGGTGCTCGTCGCCTTTTTAAAGGACCTTTCCGTGATGGCCGGCGCCCTTGTTACGCTGTTTATTCTGTCGCCCAGGCTCGGCGTCGTGGTCCTTGTTACGCTGCCGCCGGTGCTGGTGGTCAGCGCCCTTTCGCGCTTTAAGGCCCGCGACGCCTTCCGCCGCCAGCGGCTTGCCTCTTCGCGCGTCAACGCGTATCTTTCGGAGCGGCTTTCGGGGGTACAGGTGGTGCAGCTTTTCCTTGGGGAAAAGCGGAGCGGAAGGGAATTCGGCGAACGCAACGGCGAGCTTTTCAGCGCCAATATGCTCGAAATGTATGTGTACGCTATCTTTCGCCCCATAGTGGATTTTTTGTCGGTTTTTACCACGGCGGTCGTCATCTGCACCGGCGCCTGGTTGGTCCTTAACCTTTCGCTTTCACTGGGAGTTCTTGTCGCCTTTATCAACCTTACCGCCCTGTTTTATTCGCCGGTAATGGACATTGCCGAAAAGTACACCCTGCTGCAGTCGGCCATGGCCGGAGGCGAGCGGGTCTTTGCCCTGCTCGACATTAGCGAAATGATTCCCGACGCCGGTACGCGTTCCGTCGACGGCCGCGGGCACATTTCATTCAGGAATGTCAATTTTTCCTACAAGGAAGGGGAGGAGGTTCTTAAGGATCTTTCCTTTGAGGTGAAGCCCGGCGAGATGGCCGCCATTGTGGGTTACACCGGCGCGGGCAAGACGACGATTACCAATGTGCTCACCCGCCTCTGGGACATCCAAAGCGGTTCCATCACCCTGGACGGAACGGCGATTCGGGATATTCCCCTGGACGAACTGCGGCGTACGGTGCTGCCGGTACTGCAGGAGGTGTTTTTGTTTTCGGGAACGGTACGCGACAACATTACGCTGGGCCTTTCCCTCCGCGACGAAGAAATCGAAAACGCCGCCAGGGCGGTTCACGCCCACGAGTTTATTGAAAAACTGCCCCAGGGCTATGATACGGTCCTTTCGGAAGGCGCGGCGAACATTTCTTCGGGGCAGCGGCAGCTTTTAAGTTTTGCGCGGGTGATCGCCCACAATCCCGCCCTCGTGATCCTTGACGAAGCCACCAGTTCCATCGACACGGAAACCGAGCGCCTTATTCAGCTGGGGATACGGCGTGTTCTTTCGGGGCGCACCTCCATCGTTATCGCGCACCGTCTCTCCACAATCCGCCACGCGGATCGCATAATCGTTCTTTCCGGCGGCCGCCTTGTCGAAGATGGCCGCCACGACGAACTTATCGCCCAAAACGGCCTTTACGCCGGCCTCTACCGCCTCCAGTTTGACGCGCCCGTGTGAGGTTCCGCGTTCGGCCTGTGGGTAACGCAAGGGTGATATTTTTACCACGAACAAACCCCACGAACAGAAAGAGTGATATTTTTACCACAAACCCCACGAACAAAAAACGGTGACGCGGCGCAACGCGTGTACTTGACAGATGCCGGCAAGTTTTGTAGAGTATGTCTAACGCGGCCATGGTGGAACTGGTAGACACGCTAGCTTGAGGTGCTAGTGGCGAGAGCC
>JAITBL010000019.1 GCA_031283575.1 Treponema sp.
ACACATTATAGACAGACTACCTTGAAAAACGCATTTTGCGTACCGTTTTGGTACAAAACGGGAGCAAATGCAAGGTCTGTCCGCAAAGTAACCGACTTTGTGGACAGACACTAATTAGACACTGTTTCAGGGCGCTGTCCATAATGTAACCACATTATGGACAGACCTCTTTGAAATCGTAGTTAGAAAGAAGGATACTCCGTATTCTCGTCCCAAAGCCCCTCCCGTTCTTCACCCTTGATGCTGGGAATATCCAGAGTAATTCCGGGGTGAATTATATCCGGGTTATTGGGATCGGTCAGTTTTGTCCGATTGGCATCGTAAAGGTGCGGCCAGAGGCGGTTGTCCCCATAGGCCCAGTTTCTGCCGGCAATGTTCCAGAAACAATCCCGGGAAACTGCCCAGGGGCGGACCTGGTATTGAGCCGGAAGAAGTATGCCGGGGATGCCCTCTACAAGGGCCAGGGCTTCCATGGCCTGACGGGCGGCCAAAATAGCGGCATCCCAGTCTTCCGCATCGCGGTAAGAAACAGCGTTATCCCGGGAAGCGGCGGCTACGGCAAATTCCCGGGGGTAACGCCGATCCGCCTTAACGCTGAGCGCCCAGTTGATCCGCTGGCCGGCGGTCTCGATGGCATCATCGGCCGCGGCAATTTTAAGCTGCAGGGCGATATACTCATCGGAAAGGCGGGCGTATTTCTGGGCTTCTTCCGCGTATTCCCGGGCAAGATCATAATCACCGTAATCGTAGGTTTCCTGGGCCAGTTTGGTCAGCCGGACGCTCTCGCGGTAATACTCGTTGTCAAGCAGGTTTTTGGGCAAACGCGACACGCTCCGGGGAGAACCGGCGGCCTGTGCCGTATTGGGGCCGGCCCCTAAAGGGGCAATCCCCGGCGTCCGGCCGCTTGCGGAATACTCGGACATAGGCCGGGCAAACAAAGCAGGGGCAAATAAAAGCGCCCACAACAGAACGAAAAACAAAACAAAAATGTATTTTCGGTTCATAAATCTATTTTCTCCTTATTTTGTTACAGCCCTTCGGCATTCCGGGCGGTGTTTCCACTTGCGGCGGTAGATTCTTCCGCCTTTTTTATTGCATCTTCCGCAAGAAGCCGTTTCCGTTCAGCCGCCGCCGCTACTTCCGCAAAGGCAAACTCTGCCTGGAAATACAGCCTGGAGGCCTCCATATAGCCCTCTTTCCGGAAAACCTCCTCGGCCAAATCGAAGACATTCTGGGCCGCGGCGAAATCGTCTTTGACCGCCACATTTGCCTTCTTTTCCAGGGAGAAACGCCGTTCCGTATCCGCCGCCGCCCGCCGTTCACCGGCATAGCTCTTCATCCCGGCATTGAAAATAACCGCGTACCGGACAAGACACTCTTCGGCGGTGTTCAGGGCCGTTTCAATGTCATCGCCGTCATAGGCATCAATCGCCGCAAGAGCCAGGTCATCGGTCCGGGTAAAGGTTTCCGGATCGTACCGCTCAAAATTGTAAAATTCGATCTGCTCCCGGATGTTATATGCCTGGGTTCCAATAGTCAAAGTCTTGAACCTGGCTATAGCCCCAAGAATACTGGCGGCGGCGGCGTAATAATCTTTGTCTTCTTCGTATAGTTTCCGGGCTTCTTCGGCTTGCTCATCCGCAGCCTGAATTCTTTCCGGAGTCAGATCAAAAGCCCCTTCATAAAAGGCATTATCCCGGGCTTCGGAAAACTCCCCGGCCCTGTCCTCGGCGTACAGGGGAAGGGAATCTCCGAAAACCTTTTCAAAAGCCTCCGCAATACGGGTATACCGGATTATCGCGTCCTGTATTTGTTCGGCCGTATCGGTTTTTACCTCGGCCCTGGCAGAGACATAGGCAACTTCCGCGTCTCTGGTTTCAGTCTCGAAATAAACCGGCCCGTCGAACGCATACGCTCCTTTTCTCGCCGCGTCAACACGGGCAAGCAGATCGTTCAGGGAAACCAGCAGCGTTTCGCGGGGATCGGCCGGAGCGGGCGCGGGTTCAGGCGCGGGTGCGGGGACAGGTTCCGGTACCGGTGCGGAAGGCGGGGGGCTCTCCGGGGCCGGTGCGGGAGGCGGAGCGGCGGGTTCTTCCGGGGGTGGGCTGCTCTTACACGCCGCAACTGCCAGGATCAATACCACACCCAGGGGTAACAACCAGGAACGCATAAAATTCATAAAAAACTCCTTATTTTTTTTCATTCTGATTGAAGCAAATCGACAGATGAAACCCATATATATATATTAGATTATAACCGATTCGTTACAAAATTTTCCTAAAAACTTTTCAATTTTTGAAAAGTCAAATTATTATTAGGCAAGGAGTTATATATGCCGGACATCACTTTTGACATTTTAAAGGCTTATGGCGTCCTTTCGGAGGAAAAGGGCGGCTGGAAAAAGGAATTTAACCTGGTATCCTGGAATGGGAGGAATCCCAAGCTGGACATCCGCGATTGGTCGCCGGGACACGACAAAATGGGGAAGGGCGTGACCTTTACCCGTGAGGAGGCGGAAAAACTGGCGGAAATGCTCAATACCGCCCTGCAAGACCCGGCCCCCTGACGGTAACGGGGCTGCCCGGCGGGTTTCGCGGCGCCGTGAAAGCCGCCGGGCTGGACACAGGTAAAAAAACAGCCGCCTCGCGGCGGCCGTTTTTACGCGCTGAACACGATTGTCACGCGGTTTTTTAGTAGTCCATTCCTCCCATACCGCCCATTCCGCCGCCGGGCATGGGCGCGGGATCCTTCTTTTCGGGGATGTCGGTGATGGCGCATTCGGTGGTGAGGAGCAGGCTCGCGATGGACGCCGCGTTTTGCAGGGCGGAGCGGGTCACCTTGGCGGGGTCGATGATGCCGGCCTTTACCATGTCCACCCATTCCAGTTTGGCGGCGTCAAAGCCGATACCTTTCTTTTCGCCTTTGGCACGATCCGCGATAACCGCGCCGTCGAGACCCGCGTTTTCGGCAATTTGGCGGATAGGTTCCTCCAAAGCCCGCTTTACGATCTTGAAACCTACCTTCTCGTCGTCGGTAAGGCCGGCAAGATCGGCTTTTTCCAACGCAATGGCGGCCTGGATAAGGGCGATCTCACCGCCGGGAACAATGCCTTCCTCGATGGCGGCGCGGGTAGCGGAGAGGGCGTCTTCGACACGGTGTTTCTTCTCTTTCAGTTCCACTTCGGTGGCGGCCCCTACATTGATGACGGCTACGCCGCCGGCCAGCTTGGCAAGCCGCTCCTGGAGTTTTTCGCGATCATAATCGCTGGTGGTGTCTTCGATTTGGGCTTTGATCTGGGCGATCCGGTCCTGAATATCCTTGGGCTTGCCGGCGCCGTTGATGATGGTGGTGTTGTCTTTGTCGATCTTTACGGTCTTGGCCTTGCCGAGCTGGGAAATATCGGTATTTTCAAGCTTGATGCCCAATTCCTCGGTAACTACCTCGCCGCCGGTGAGGACGGCGATATCTTCCAGCATAGCCTTGCGGCGATCACCGAAACCCGGCGCCTTGACCGCGACGGTTTTGAGGGTACCGCGCAGACTGTTCAGAACCAGGGTAGAGAGGGCCTCGCCGTCAACGTCTTCGGCGATGATAAGAAGGGGCTTCCCGGTCTGGGCGACCTTTTCAAGCAGGGGGAGCATGTCCTTCATGGTGGAGATTTTCTTGTCGTGGATCAGGATGAATACATCCTCATATACCGTAGACATGGTATCGCGGTCGGTCACAAAATAGGCGCTGATATAGCCCCTGTCGAACTGCATACCCTCCACAAACTCAATGGTGGTGTCCATGGTCTTGGATTCCTCAACCGTGATAACCCCGTCCTTTCCCACTTTTTCCATGGCATCGGCTATGGTGTTGCCGATTTCGCTGTCGTTATTCGCGGAAACCGAAGCCACATGGGAAATTTCTTCCTTGTCCTTAATTTCCTTGGCATTTTTCTTAATTTCTTCCACGGCAATTTCCACTGCCTTGTCGATGCCCCGCTTCAGCTCAATCGGAGTCATCCCCGCGGCCACCGACTTTAGGCCCTCTTTTACCAGGGAATAGGCTAATACCGTAGCGGTGGTGGTACCGTCGCCGGCCACATCGTTGGTTTTGGTGGCCACTTCCTTGAGAAGCTGGGCCCCCATATTCTCATAAGGATCGGCAAGTTCCACTTCCTTTGCCACGGAAACGCCGTCTTTGGTTACTGTAGGGGCCCCAAATTTCTTGTCCAGCAGGACATTCCGTCCTTTGGGACCGAGGGTAACCTTTACAGCCTGGGAAATCTGCTCAACCCCGGCAAGCAGTTTACGCCGGGCATCTTCGTTGAACAACAACTGTTTCGCCATATTCTTTTTCTCCTCTTTTATTACCGCCATCCCCCTCTGACAGAGTCGCTTCCTGTCTGCGAATGAATCGGTTTAATATGAAATGATTATTTCCCCATCTTGAAATGAGGCCGTCTATAAAATACTAAGAGGACTAGGGAAAAGTCAATCACCTTTTTTAGGTCCTCCCTATTTTATTCGAAAGTCTGGTTTAATACCCCGCCGAACCTTTGGTTCGAGCTTGCCGCGGCTCAAAGACCGCAACGCTTACAAAAATTTGGTATTAAACCAAAGAACCCGCTTGCGCGGGGGAGGGTATAATCGGACCGAAGGTCCGCAACTTCCTCTCGAACGAGCCTCCGTTCAGGCCAACGCAACGCCTAAGATACCGCGCCGAACCTTTGGTTCGAGCTTGCCCCGCGGAGGCTCATTGGACTTGTTCAATAATCCGGTTGGTTATTGAACAAGTCATTTTTCAGCGGTTGTTGTTTAACGACTGAAGTTTTTAACCAACCCTATTTTTTTGCCCCCCCCAGGGCAAACCCTACGGCTTCGTTAAATTGATCAAAGGCGATGGTGGCCCCGCTGACGGCTTCCACTTTTTTAATATCCCCGGCTTCCCGGAAAACCGCAGCATATTGTTCCATGGCCCGGACCGCAAGCTGCGCCTTATCGTAAAAATCCTGGTT
>JAITBL010000109.1 GCA_031283575.1 Treponema sp.
TATTCGCAGTGGGGTCTAATACCCCGCCGCTCTGCGGCGGTTCGAATTGGTAACATCAACGAAAAATGGTAGTAGACCCCACAGTAAAATAATTTCTTTGCAGACCGACGATACCCCGCCGCTCTGCGGCGGAGAGAGTCATTGCTTTGGCGACAAACGTGATAATCACAACGATTTGGTGTTTCATCCCAAGATGTATTTGTTTGAAACGGCGCTGTCCCGCAATACAAAGTACACTTCGATAATCGGCTCATCCAATCTTACCGGCGGCGGTCTCACATCCAATTTTGAAGTCAACAGTATTTTTCGTGAAGATACGCCCAAGTATTATTCACAGTTGGAAGCAATCTATAATGAAATAAAATACACCGACAGCGTTTTCAATCCAAGCAGGAATTATATTCTTCGCTATGGCAATATCAAGAAAGAAATTGAAAAAGCGGAAAACATAACCGACAACTCGCTTCAAACCGAGCTGCAATTCCTTAAAGACGAAGAGGCTAAACTGCCGGGGACAGTGCCGTCGTTAAAAAAAGTAATTATCGAATTCATAAAAGAACAAAATAAAAAAGGCGTACAGGAGGTTTCGCTTGACTCAATTTATGACGAAATCCCTCAAAGGTTAATTGACAGGAAAATTCCCATGAAAATGGATACTATAAAGAATTCCATACGTGGAGAATTAAACAAACATGAATCTGACAGCAAGCATAAAGATAGCATGAGTTTGTTCAAACGGACCGGCAGAGGGCTTTATGCCATAACGGAAAAGACAGAAAAATATGAAGGTCGTTGAAAAAACAGTCGGTTATTACATTGAAACAACAGGCGAATATATAAAGGATTTTTCCGGACAAGATTGTGAAGCATTTGACAACAAAGCCCCCTGGGCCGCACGCCCCAGCAATGCTGGGGAACGCTGCGGGTACAAAAAACGCCTTGGAATTTGATGCGGCGTCTCTTATTAAAATGATGGCGGACAGGGAACTTTCAGAAGTTTTTCCCCAAAAAACACATCTGTGTCCAGGGAACGGATCGAAAACGAACCGGCGCGCCGATCTCCGGTTCGGCCCCGCCCTGAGTAGTTTTTTCTGTTTATTCTGGATAGGATACGGTTACCATGACGAATATTGTGGAGATTGCCAAACAGCTTGGCGTTTCGCCGACCACGGTTTCACGGGTGCTGAACGGCAAACGCTATGTCGCCAAGGAAAAGCGGGACCGTGTACTCGGCCTTGTCCGCGAAACCGGCTATGTGCCCAACAAAGCCGCCAGGGCCATGGCCCTGCGCCAAAGTTTTACCATTGGAATTGTTTTCCCCACCGTCACCGGCCTTTTTCAACGGCTGCTCTGTTCGGTGATCGAAGAGAAACTTCACAGTTACGGTTATCACACGGTTTTCTTTTTTGTAAGCCGCGGCGAAGCGGGAGAAAAGACGGCGCTTGCTTCCGTTCAGGCGGAAAAACTTGACGGCCTTATTTTGCTTCATGAAATACGGAGCGCCGAACTGAACAGTTACTGCGAGACGGCGCGCCTTCCCGTGGTGTCGGCCCAGGCAAACCCCTGGAACATACCCACCGTGGCAATTGACGACGCCGGCGCCGCTTTCGAGGCGGTGTCTCATCTGATCGGCCTGGGGCACAGGCGCATCGGCATTCTTGTGGGCGCGGGAAGCTTTGGCGATTTGCGCCTTAAGGGTTATAAAGACGCGCTTAAAAAAAACGGCGTCCCCCTGCGCGAAGAACTGATCCGTCACGTCGATTACGCGACCATCGCCGGCGGCGCGCGGGGCGTTAAAAGGCTGCTTGAACAGTCGGGCGCGGCAAGGCCGACAGCCCTCTTCGCGACCAATGACGAACTTGCCGTGGGCGCCATACGCTCGCTGTTTGATCTGGGCATACGGGTTCCGCTGGAAATGTCGGTGATTGGTTTTGACGATCTTGAAATATCGGCGTATACCGTTCCCCGGCTTACCACGATACGCCAGCCCCTGAAAGAGATGGGCGTCCGGCTGGCGCTTCTGCTTTATTGCCAAATACAGGACGCGGTTATTACGGGCCTGTCGCTCCAAAAAATACCGCCTTCCGTTTTACCGCACATCCTGATAATTCGCGAGTCGACGGCGCCGCGCGTTTCTTGAAACACGGGCGTTCTTTGCGCTTGACGGTTTTGCCCCGCGCGGGCAATACTGTCGTATGCGAAGAACGCGTTTGTCCGCCGTTATTGTTCTGTTGGCGCCGCTTCTTGCCGGCTGCGCAAAGCCGCCGGTACTGCGCGTATCGGGCGCCGACGCGGCGGCGGAAGCGCTGATAAAAGAATCGTACGCGGACGGCAAAAAAGTTCCCGCGCTGGAATTTTTACCCGCCGCGGAACAGCGGGAATATTCGGCAGGGTACGCGGACATTCTGATACTTGACGGAAACCAATTGCCCGCGCTTGCCGAAGCGGGAGCGCTGCTTGATCTTGAATCTTTTTTTACCGGCGCAAAAACTTCCGCGGAAGCCGAACTTTCGCTGCCGCCTGTGTATAGCGGCGGCAGCGGCGGCATACTCGCCGTTTTTTTTCATGCCGGCGCGGGCGCTTTTGCGTACCGCGCAAGCGCGGCGCAAAAGTATCTGGGTTTTTCGGCGCAGGACGAACTGCAAAAACAGTTGGGCGACATCAATCATTTTATCGCCGCCGCCTATGTTATCGGTGAAAATTCCGCGCGATCGTGCCGGATAATCAGCGCCGCGGAAGAACTCTATCCGTTTTTTTACCGGCGTGAAAATACTGAAACGATCTCCGGACATTACGTTAATAATTATTTGTCAGGCGGCGAATCAGGCAATTCATTGCCTGACACACTTGAATCCATGGGCTATAGCAGGGAAAAACTGCTGCTCTGGTATCTGGATACGGTGTTGATCTTCCGTAACCGCCGCTGGGACGCTTCCCTTCCCCTGATATGGGAAGGGAACCATCTTTCCGGCGTGCCCGGCCATCCCGATCTGCCCCCGTCGGCCGCCGAAGCTTCTTACCCGGGGGCGCCGCCTCCGGCCCCCAACGGGGGCACGGAGCTGTTCGCCCGCATACTCGGCGCGGGCGCCGTTTTTTCGGCCGCCGACGCCGCCGACTGGCGCATCATCGCCGGAGCGCTGCCGGACAGCAAGGGCGGCCTGTGGCTCGCCGTTGCCGCCGGCAGCGCGCACAAGCCCGGCGCCTTTGCCGTAATCCGCCGTGTTCTGGAAAAGGTAAAAGACGCGGATACTGCTCCGCCGGAAAAAGACGCCGAAATCAGGGGCGTCGCCGCGGCATATGCCGCGGACGAAATAAGCCGCGAGGCCGCTTTCAGAAAGCTGCTTGAACTGTTTTAAAACGAAAGCAAAGGTAAAACGTTTACCCGAACAATTTTCGCCGCTTTCAAAACCGGTTCAGGTATTCAGGTATTCGGACAGCCGCCGGTAACATTGATTAACGATGTACTTTTTCGCCGGATCCACCTCATCACCCAATTCATCGATTAACGCTTCCAGACTCGCGATGCTTTCGTTCAGGGCCGTGTGAAAACCCCGTGAACAGCGGAACCAGTAATTCCCCTCGCCGTCGGTAAAGAGGGCGATAAAACCAAGTTCGAAACTTTTGCGCCGCCTGGAGAGGGCGGGGGAGAGAACCAGATCGAGTTCTTCCAGCAGCCGGTCCAGAACGGCGGCTTCGGCGGAAGAGAAATTCTCCCTGCGGGGCCAGTCCCGTTCAAGGACGCCGTCAAGATCGAGATTGTCAAGGAGGGCAAGAATCAGGGAAAGTTTTTCGCCGGCAAGCAGCGTATACGAATCGTCAACAATAATCGTGCCCCGCATCCCCTTGTACTGCCGGGGATCAAGCGAAGACGCCGCGTTAAAGGCGGGCGCTGCGCCGATTTTCGGTTCCTGCGCGGTTTCGGCAAGTTTCGCCCTGATTTTTTCAAGCTGCCGCCAGGGAAGTTTAACGTGTTTTTTGCCTTTGACTGTTTCGACGGGAAAGTTCTCGCCGGCGATTCGTATGTTGTTGGTAAAGTCGTGTTTTCGCCGTTCGCCCGTTCCGCGTTCCGTTTCGGGCCGTGAGCGGCCGCGTGTTTCACCGTTCTGGCACCCAAGCTCCGTAAGGAGCAGCGGGCTTATGCGTTCCACCGTTTCGCGTTTAAGCGGACTTACCGACATGGCGTACATGCGGGTGGTGCGTATTATTTCGCCCGCTACGATAAAACGGGGTTCGGCGGCGTCACTGTCGCGGACAGCCGCCTTGCGGTACATCACCGAACCGGGATGTATCATGATTTTGTCGGCGGTAAGGCTGCGGTACATGCCGCGGCCCTCCCTCGCGCAGACAAACTGGATAAGGCCCCTGCCGACACAACAAAGGTAGTCTTCGGCGCCGCCGCCCGAAAGAACCGGAATCCGCATATCGGAGACGATCTGTTCAAGCTGATCGGTAACATTGGCAATTTCCGCCATGGCCTTTTCATCTAGATAACTTTTTTCGCAAAATTTCTGTTTGTTTTCGGCCTCAAGGTAACCGCGGTAAAGTTTAAGATAAGAGACAAAATCACCCCGGCTGTCGCGGAAACTGTGGTGGGCCTTCCTCGCGTCAAGTTCTTCGCCGGGGGGAAGGATGTAGGGGTTTTGCGTCGAAAGAAAGGCCGCGGCGATAACCGTTTCCTTAACCACGGCGGGATAACGTAAAATCGCTTCCACGATGATGCGCGACTGGCGGGGAGGAAGGGGAAACTCGGTCATCATCTTTCCGATTTTGGAAAGACTCCGGTCTTCTTCCAGGGCGTCAAGCAGGTTGAGGGTTTCTATCGCCGCGTGAATTCCCTCGCGCGACGGGGGCGAAATAAAATCGAATTCCTCGTAATCGGTAACGCCGAGATCGGCCATGCGCAGTACCACCTCGGCAAGATCGCTGCGGTAAATTTCTTCGGTGGTAAAAAGCGGCCGCCCTTCAAATTCCCGCCGCGTGTACAGCCGGTAACAGGAACCTTCGCGGGTACGTCCCGCGCGGCCCTTGCGCTGGTTCGCCGAAGCTTTGGAAATGGGAGATTCGACAAGGCTCGAGGTAAACGTGCGGGGATTGTAGTAGTTCAGTTTTGAAAGGCCCGAGTCAAGCACGGCGGTAATTCCGTCAATCGTTACCGATGTTTCGGCGATATTGGTCGAAATAACGACTTTGGTTTTGCCTTTGGGCGCGCCGTCAAAAACCCGTTCCTGTTCTTCCTTGCCGAGCCTTCCGTAAAGGGGAATGATATGAAGATTCTTTCCCGCGGGGCCAAAGAGCAGGGCTTTCATGCAGTCCTTGATCATTTTTTCCCCTGGCAAAAAAACCAGAATGTCGCCTTCGCGCTGTTCGCTGATAAAACGTTCGATAATGGTTTCGATCTTGAGCAGCAGCGCTTCACCGGCAAGATTGCCCGCGCCCCGTCCGTCACGGTTTCCGCCCCTGTTGCCGCCGTCCCTGCCGCCGCGTTCCCCGTCCCGAGCGCCGTTTTCATCCGGCGCGCGGAGTACCGGCGGATCATAGATCAGCGTAACCGGAAACGTTTCCGCGTCGATCTTGACCACGGGACATTCCCCAAAGTATTCGGAAAAAACTTCGGCGTTGATCGTGGCCGAAGAAACGATTACCTTGAATTCCCCGCGGCTTTCCATGACGCGTTTCAGGAGGCCCAAAATAAAATCAATGTTAAGGCTCCGCTCGTGGGCTTCGTCAATCACCATCACCGAATATTTTGAAAGCCACGGATCAAGTTTCATTTCCTGCAACAGAATGCCGTCGGTCATGATTTTTATTTTTGTGTCCGCCGCCGTTTTGTCCTCAAAACGCATTTTGTAACCGACGGGACAGCCGGGCATTCCCGCTTCGGCAAAGCCAAGCTGGCGGGCGATAAAACCGCTTACCGAGAGCGCGGCAATACGGCGCGGCTGGGTTACGCCGATCATGCCCGAAGCCGCGAAGAGCGCGTCGTAAAGAATCACCGGCAATTGGGTGGTTTTTCCCGAACCGGTGGGGCTTTCCACGACGACGGCCTGGTTTGATTTAAGGGCGTTAAGGATGAGGTCTTTGTGCTGGTATACGGGAAGGTCAAGAAAATTCATGCTTCTTACTCCATAGATTCGGGTTTGTCAGGCAGGGAATCATCTGATTCCCGGCAAACAATTACAATCGGAATTCGGACATTCATTCATGGAACGTCTCGGAATAATATAGCTTTTTTCCCGCGGCTGTGATAGTCTTATAAAGACGGAGGATGTATATTTATGGAGGATACTAATGGCTAAGGAAAAGTATGTGTATTTCTTCGGCGAGGGAAAAGCCGAAGGCGAAGCCAAAATGAAGGATACTCTTGGCGGAAAGGGCGCGAATCTGGCGGAGATGACGAATCTGGGTATTCCCGTTCCGCCGGGATTTACGATTTCGACTGATGTCTGCGCCGCTTTCTACGAGAACAACAGAAAATATCCCGCGGGGCTTGAGGAAGAAGTTCTCGCCACCCTTGACCGGCTCGAAAAAGTAACGGGGAAAAAGCTCGGCGACAGCGACGATCCCCTGCTCGTTTCGGTGCGTTCGGGCGCTCCCGTTTCGATGCCCGGCATGATGGACACCATCCTTAACCTGGGAATGAACGACAAGTCCGTCTACGGCCTTGCCCGCAAAACCGGAAACCCCCGCTTTGCCTGGGACGCCTACCGCCGCTTTATCCAGATGTACGGCGACGTGGTGATGGAAGTTCCCCACGCGGTGTTCGAGGGCGCGATAGGCGCGATCAAGAAGGCAAAGAAGGTTGAACTTGATACGGCGCTGGACGAAAAGGACCTTGAAAAACTCGTGGAAGTTTACAAAAAACTCGTTAAACAGCACGCGAAAAAGGATTTTCCGCAAAAACCCCTGGATCAGCTTTGGGGATCGGTCAACGCCGTTTTCGGTTCCTGGATGAACGAGCGGGCGATCAAGTACCGCCAGCTTAACGAGATTAAGGGCATTAAGGGGACGGCGGTCAACGTGCAGTCCATGGTCTTTGGAAACTTTGGCGACGATTCGGGCACCGGCGTCTGTTTTAGCCGCGATCCCTCCACGGGCGTCAATGAATTTTACGGCGAATACCTTATGAACGCCCAGGGCGAAGACGTGGTGGCCGGCATCAGGACGCCCGAAAAGATCATCACCCTGGCAAAGAGAAACAAAAAAGTCTACGACCAGCTTGTCGAAATCAAAAATACCCTGGAGCGGCACTTCAAGGATATGCAGGATATGGAGTTTACCGTCCAGCAGGGCGAACTCTTTCTGCTCCAGACGCGGAACGGAAAACGCGCCGGCGCCGCCGCGGTAAAGTGCGCCGTTGACATGGTGGCGGAAAAACTTATCGATAAAAAAGAAGCGGTTATGCGGGTTAGTCCCGGGCATCTCGATCAGCTGCTCCACCCGATGATCGATCTCAAGGCGTTAAAGGGCGCCGTGTCCCTGACGAAGGGACTCAACGCCTCCCCCGGCGCCGCCGCGGGACGTATCGTGTTTTCCGCCCAGGAGGCCGAAGAATGGCACGCGAACGGGGAAAAAGTTCTCCTCGTCCGCAAGGACACCAGCCCCGAAGACATAGGCGGCATGGTGGTTTCCCAGGGCATACTCACCTCGACCGGCGGCATGACGAGCCATGCCGCGGTCGTCGCCCGCGGCATGGGTACCCCCTGTGTGGCCGGCGCCAAAGGCGTTTCGGTGCAGGGCAAAAAAGTGACGATTGGGGCCAAAACCTTTAAGGAGGGCGACTGGATTTCCCTCGACGGTTCTACCGGCGATGTCTACGAGGGCCGCCTGCCGCTGGTAACCCCGAAAATTTCCAAAGACATGAGCGCCTTCCTTTCCTGGTGCGATGAAATCCGCGCCAACTCGGCGCGCGGCGATCTTAAGGGTTTTGAGGTGTGGACCAACGCCGATCAGCCCGAAGACGCGAAGCGGGCCTTCGAATTCGGCGCCCAGGGCGTCGGCCTTTGCCGCACCGAGCACATGTTCTTCGACAAGGCCAAGCTTATTCACTTCAGGGCGATGATCGTCTCCGGCACGGTGGAAGAACGAAAGGCCGCGCTCAAGAAAATTCTTCCCCTGCAAAAAAAGGACTTCTTTGGTATTTTCAAGGCCATGGAAGGCCGGCCCGTCACCATACGCCTGCTCGATCCGCCGCTCCACGAATTTATTCCCCATACCAAAGCGGAGACGGCGGAACTGGCCGCCTATCTCAAGGTAAAGCCGTCGGAGCTTCAGCCCAAGCTGGACAAACTCCACGAGGCGAACCCGATGCTGGGACACCGCGGCTGCCGCCTTGCCGTGACCTATCCCGAAATTTACGACATGCAGGTTGAGGCTATCGCCCTTGCCGCGGCGGACTGCGTCAGGCAGAAAATTCCCGTTAACCCGGAAATCATGATTCCCATTGTGATCACCGCGCGGGAACTGAAACTGCTGCGGCCCAACGCCGAAGCGATCCTCAAGCGGGTCTTTGAAAAAGCCGGCGTCAAACTGAATGTCAAAATCGGCACGATGATCGAAGTGCCCCGCGCCGCGATACGCGCGGGCCACGTGGCCAGGTACGCCGATTTTTTCAGCTTCGGCACCAACGATCTTACCCAGATGACCTTCGCGTTCAGCCGTGACGACGTGGCTTCGTTCCTTCCCACCTATCTGGAGAAGAATGTGCTTGACGTTGATCCGTTCAAGTCGATTGACGAAGAAGGGGTCGGCTATCTTATTCATCACGCCGCTTCCGAGGGCCGCAAGGTAAATCCCAAACTGCAGGTGGGTATCTGCGGCGAGCACGGCGGCGATCCCTTAACGATAGATTTTTGCTACCGTTCGGGCCTGAATTATGTTTCCTGCTCTCCCTTCAGGGTGCCGCTGGCACGGCTGGCGGGCGCGCAGGCGGTTATCGCCAATTCAAAATAGCTGACGCTTAGCGCAGCGCAAACTCGACCGGATAACGGAAACGCACCGCCTGCGCGTTGCCGTCTATCCGGGCGCTTTCGCCGCGAAGCCCTTCGAGGGCTTCGGCGGCGGCGCGGCCAAAACCCCGTCCCTCGGGCTTTTCTTCGAGTACCTGCGCGGATTGCACGAGGCCCTCTTTATCGACCCACAGTTCCAGATACACGCGGCCTTCGATTCCGGCGCGCCGCGCGGAAGAAGGGTACACAAGGCGGCGGCGTATCTCCGCTTCGGAAAAACGCGGCGGCGTTGATACCAGGTGCGCGCCGACATAATCGTCCGCCGTTCCGCCGTCCGCTTCGGCCGCGCCGTCCGCTTCGGTTCGGGCGGCGGCCGCTTCGGCGCTTTCGCGCGGCGGAACGGGGCGCGAAAGCGCCTGCTCGGGGCCGCGGTAATCGGCGACCCTGAACGGCTTTGTACCGGCGTCCGGTACAAAGCCGCGCGGCGAAGGGCGGCCGTCCGCGCCAAAGAAAGCGAACGCGTGCGCGAGCAGGGCGGCAAGCGCCGCGAGGGCAAGGCGGCGGGAATCACTCCGCATTTTTTACGGCCAGACTGACGGCGGGATACTCCAGCTTTTGCAGGAGGGCGATGATCTTGCTTACTTCGCCAAAACTTGTTTCCCTGTCGGCCGCAAGGATCACGGCCGCCCGCGTCCGATAACGCCGGGCCAAAAGCGTTTCGGCGCTTTGAAGGTCCGCGGTTTTTCCGTCAAGATAGATGACGCCCGCCCGGTCCACGGCGATTTCCAGCGCGGCGTCAACGGACGCGGCTTTTTCAACAACGGGAGAGGCAAGCGGAACGCCGCTTTTTTCCGTCTTTTCCATCATTGAAACAAGCATGATAAAAATCAGGAGCAGAAAGGCCAAATCCGACATGGCGTCGAAAGGCGAAGAAAAACGCGGTTTTTTACGGCGCAGCGTCACGGGCTTTCCCCCGCGCCGCCGGCCGTCAAAAGCGGGACAAAAGAAAAGGTTTGAACGTCAAGGTCCCGCGCAAGATCGACAAAGGAAACCACGCGCTGCCATGCGGCGTCGTTATCGGCGGCGAGGAAGACGACGGAGCGCTTGTCGTCCGCGACGGCGCGGGCGATAAGCGCGCGGGCTTCCGCCGTGTCAATGCCCGCGCCGCGGTAAAAAAGGCCGCCGTCCGCGCCGAGTGAAAAGCGCAGCGCCGTTCCGTCCGGGACAGCGCCGCCGTCCCGGGAAAGCGCGAGGGGAAGGCCGCCCCGTATCGTAAAACCGGCGATCACGAGAAAATAAATGATCAGAAGAAAAGCAAGATCGGTCGGCACGCCGGAGTTTTCACGGATTTTTTTTTGACGCCGCAGCTTCACGCCTGTTCCCCGCTTCCGCGTTCCGAAAGCGCGGTAATAAAGCGCGAACATATACGTTCGGCGCTTACGGTAAAACGGTCCACGACGCCGTCAAGAATATAGTACGCCGACAGGGAGACGATAGCGATGATCAGGCCGAAGACGGTCGTGATCAGCGCTTCGTAAATGCCGCCGGCCACAATGCGCGGGGTTACCTCCGCGGCTTCGGCGATGGAACGGAACGCGCCAATCATGCCCGAGACCGTACCCAGAAAACCGGTAAGCGGCGCCAGCGATCCGATGGCGGCAAGAAAGTTGAATCCCGCTTCAAGGGAATTGACGCAGCTTTCCGCTTCCGCGCGCAGGGCCTTTTCAAGCTGGACGCTGTCGAGCCGCGCGTGGCCGGCCAGCGCCGAAAGAACCCGCGCGCCCAAATTGCGTCCGGCGCCGGCGGCGAGCCCCGCCGCCGCTTCGGCAAGCCTTCCCTCCCGCAGGGCTTCCATAAGGGGGCGCTCCAGTTCTTCTATTTTGAGGCGGTGGACGGCGAAAAAAATAATCCGGTCGCAGATGATCGTGAGCGCCGCCAACGAAAAAACAAGCAGCGGCCACATAAAGACGCCGCCGAGGCGAAATAATTCAGGAATCAAGCGTTACCCCGATTTGGTGCGGTTACACCTCAAAAGTATCCACCACGGCGCCGATGTTGCCTATGGCGTCGGCGTTTTCCTTTGCCAGATCGGCGACTTTTTGGGCGCCGCTTTTCAGATTGGTAATTTCAACGGCCATGCGTCCGATGCTTTCTGAAATATCACGGGCGCTTCCCTGGAGTTTTGCGATTTCATTGAGCATGGAGGCGTTGCCGGCGTTCATCTCTTTTGAACCGGTGCTGACCTCATCGGTTATGCCGTTCATCACCTTGAGGGCGTCAAGTACCTGGCCGGCCCCTTCCTGCTGCTGCTTGACGGCCTGTTCGACTTCGGTAACAAGTTTTTCCGTTTCGCTGACGTTGCTTATCACATCCTCGAAGGCCCTGGCGGACGCGGATGAACCTTTGACGACGCTGTCGATAGATTCGACGATGGCTTTGAGTTCGCTGCTGATCTTTCCCGATTCGGCGGAAGAATTTTCGGCGAGTTTGCGGATTTCGTCGGCTACCACGGCAAAGCCCCTGCCGGCGTCGCCGGCGTGGGCCGCTTCGATGGCGGCGTTCATCGCCAGCAGGTTCGTCTGTGAGGCTATCGTGGAGATAATACGGTTCGCTTCCTGCAGCGATTCCGACTGCTTGACGATTTCTGCGACCTTTTTGGCGCTTTCCGCCTGTACCGCGCCGCCCGATTGGGCCGAAACGGCAACCGTCCTGAACTGGTGAAGCATACGTTCGGACATCGAGCCTATCGAATTGATATTGCCGACCATTTCCTCCACCGCGGCGGACGCCTGGCTTACGCTCTGGCCCTGCCGGTTAATCGATCCGTCAAGCGACTCAATGTTTTTCGCGATTTGCTGGACCGCCGCGGAGGATTCGCTTACGCTTCGCAGCTGGCCTTCGGTCTTTAATTTGACTTCGTCCGCTTTGGACGAAACGGTGTCAAGCGACTCCGACATGGAAAGCGCCGAGTTCCCCAGATCAACGCCGGAAGCGCCAAGAATATTCTGGCCCTGCTTGATCGCCCGCATGCCGTTTTCCATGTTTTGGCTGAAGTCGTTGACCATGCCGCTGATCGTTCCCAGTTCGTCCACGGAACACAGGTTGATCCTGCGGGTCAGATCTTTTTTTTCCGACGAAAGATTATCGAGCTGTTCAATCACCGACCGGTAGAGAGCGCCGGAATTCCGTTTAAGGGTCGTGGCAAGGCCGACAAGAATAAAAAAGAACGATACAACGATGACGGTGAGGCGAAGAACATTGTCCCCGCTGAGTAAACTTGCCCCTGTTCCGTAGAGCAGGGCGATAACCGCGACCGCGACGGGGATGATAAACATTTTAACGGCCTGCCGTTCTTCCCGCAGGTCGCGGGGGTAGACGGTAACTTCATTGACGAAAAGGGTCTGCGAAACAAGGCCGTCGCTGAGCACGTAGGCAAAGGCCGCTCCCAGCAGGGAAACGGCGGTGCACATAATAAGCAGGGGGACACGCATCGCGGACGCAATGCCCACGGTTTCACCCTGTACAAAGAGCAGGGCCATCAGCCCCGCCCCCGCTACCGTAAGCGAAGCCATCGTTTTAAGGGGAACGGAACCAAGCTTTCGCAGGAGGGGCGAATAGGAATCTTTTGTCGAGCCTGGAACGGACCAGTTTGCCGCGGCGTTACGGAGTTTTTTGGAGTCGAAGAGTCTTGCCTTGCCCAGCGGGGACAACACCGAAATTCCAATATAGATGAGAAAGGTCACTTTTACGCGGGCGGGAATACCCTGCGCGAAAGCTTCCGCCCCGTTGCCAAAGAGACGAATAAACAGATACACGGCGCCGGCGATCAGCAGCGAGGGAACCACCGTGATTAAAATATAGGAGACTTTCTTGTTCTTCATGGGTACAGTATATCACCAAAGCCTCTGCTTTCCAAGGCCGCGGCGGTTTCGGCGGCGTTTTTCATAAGCCGCTCAATCGTAAGGGGAAGCAGTATGCGGATACGGTCAAGCCCCGCTTTTTTCCCGCGGCCTTCACAGGCAAGAACCGCATCTTCCCAGCTGACAAAAAAGCGCGGGATAAAAGCGAGCATCAGCGCGACGGCAAGACTCAGGCGGGGGCGTTGCCGGCGCGCGCGGAAGCGGTAAAAAATTTTTAACAGAAACAGCTCCGCGCGGCCCAGGGCGGCGCAGAGTTCGGTCATCGTGCTTGTCGCGAAAAGAAGGGCGCCCGCGCAAAACGAAACGAGCAGCGCCGCGGCAAAGAAAATTCCCGCGGCAAAATCCTGTCCCGATACCGCGCGGAGCAGCGTAACCGCGCCAAGGGTGACGATCAGCGGCCGCGAACCCGCGAGCAATTCCCACGGCCTGATTTTGGCGGCCAGCGAAACGGCGCCGATCAGCAGAACGGCAAGGGCGAGCGGCAGTATCGACAGGACGGGCGAGTCGTATCGCCGGAGTATCACAAGGGAAAGTACGGGGAGCGCGAGCAGTTTGATTCCCGCGGGAATACGGTGGACGGGACTTTGTTTCGTACGGTACGCCCAGGGAGTCGATCGTTCGGCGCCTTCGCGGGAATGTTTTAAAGCCATGTACAGTCCGCCGCGCTTTTTACCGAACGTCGGGGATCCCGTACGCCGTATCCGGTTTTAAGCCGGTCAAGGACGGCTTCGCAGTTTCCGTCTTCGGCGATGACGCCGTTATCCAGCACGAAAAGCCGGTCGGCGTGGGCCAGCACTTTTTCCAGTTCATGGGTAAGGATCACCTGGGTGGCGCCGGCGGCTTTCAGGCGACTGATAATTTCCAGCACCCGCCGTACCGAAGGCCAGTCGAGATTGGCGAAAGGTTCGTCCATAAAAATGATTTCGCAGCCCATCGCAAGAACCCCGCCCAGGGCAAGCCTGCGCTTTTCGCCGCCGGAAAGTCTGCGGGGCGCCCAGTCCGCCTTTGACTCAAGCCCCGTTTTTTCGAGCGCTTCCTTGACGCGGGCGGCCGTCTGCTCCGGCGGGACGCCCAGGTTCCGGGGGCCAAAGGCCAGATCCTCGGCGACGGTTTCTCCGACAAACTGGGCGTCCGGATCCTGAAAGACCAGCCCCACGGCGCGGCGCAGCCACGGCGTTTCTTCCAGCGGCCTTCCCCGAAAAAACACCCCGCCCGAACTGGGAGCGATAAGACCGGCAAGAATTCGGGAGAGCACCGTTTTGCCCGAACCGTTGGCGCCGGCGATAACGGCGCATTCGCCTTCATAAAGATCCAGATCGATACCCCTGAGGACGGAAAAATCCCCGAAGACCCGCGTCAGGTTCCGTGCGCCAAGGATGATCGCTGGTCTGGAAGCGGGAGCTTCAGTTTTCAAGCAGATCCGATGCCAGCCGCCGCATTCTTTCACTCACCAAAACCGCCAGCGCCGCTTTTACCGCGTCGCCGGGAAGAAAGGGGAGGCAGCCGGCGATCAGTCCCGTTTTCCAGGAGCCGGTAATATGGCTGAGCCATATCACGCCGGGCACGTAGATAAGGACGAAGGCCGCCGCGGAAGCCGCGGCAAGCTTCAGGCGGGAATCGCTTTTTTTCGGCCTGCCGGCGATCAGTCCCGCCGTGAGTCCGGCGAGAAAATAGCCCGCGAGGAAGCCTCCGGTGGGGCCGGCAAAGTGGGCGATTCCGCCGGTAGCGCCGGCAAAAACGGGAAGGCCCAAGGCGCCGGCGAGAAGGTAGAGGGCGACGGCGGCGCTTCCCCGTGCGGGACCCAAAACAAGCCCCGCCAGAACGGCGAAGAGGTTCTGGAGCACCACGGGAACCGGCGAAAAGGGCAGGGGGAAGGAAATAAAAGCCCCCGCCGCGATCAGCGCGGCAAAAAGGGCGGTGAGCGACAGGGCAACCAGGGATCGCCGGGCCGCGGTGTATGTTTCCATGACAGTACTATAGCTCATACGGGGTTTTTAGTGAAGTATTTGGTTTTTTCTTTCATAAATTCGTTGAACAGTTTGTTTTTTTCTGGTAGGATAGGCTCATATTATCATTTCAAAGAGGTTTATTGAGTTTATGCTGGATATCGGTCCCATTCACCGTAGCGAGTACGACCTTGTCGATGACCGATCCGAGCCGGTTTTTGTAGCGGAAGCCCCGGGCAGGCTTCACTATCTGGGGGAACACGGGGAGCCGCAGGCAGGTTTGTTCCTCTCTTCGGCCGTCGACCGGCTGGTTCAGGTGGCGGTGAGTTTCCGCAAGGATAATTCACTCCGCTTTTTTGCCGCCGATCTGGGCGAGCGCAAGCGTACGACCCTGATGAATCTCAAGTACAAACGCGAAGACCGCTGGGCGAACTACATGAAACTTCCCATTCACATTTTTGGTGAAATGGGAGTCCCCCTCAGGGGGCTGAACTTTACCGTGACGGGGGACATTCCCGTCCAGGCGGGGCTTGCCTCTTCGACGGCCATAGAGGCTGCCGCCGCGATAGCCCTGCGGGCCCTGCTCAAAGTCAGCCTGAGCGACAGGGAACTGCTCATTAAGCTCCATGAAGGCGAAGCCGAGTTTTTTACGAGAACGGTCAGTCCCGTGGAATTCCTCGTTATCTTTAACGCAAAAAAAGATCACTTTCTCCTGGTCGACGAACTTACCCTTGAGGTGGAGCGGATCAAATCGCCCCTGTCCAAGTACAAGCTGCTGCTGATGGATTCGCGGGTACCCCGCATGCGGGTTGAGGACGAACTGAAACAGCGGCAGCTTAAAACCAAAAAAGGGCTTGAATTTTTGTCCCGCAAAAAGCAGGGCGCCCACTTCAGGGATTTTGCCCCCCAGGATCTGCTGGAATCCATGGGCGATCTTTCGGAAGAAGTCCGCCGCCGCTCTCTTCACGTGGTTGAGGAACTCCAGCGTATCGGCGAAGCCGAGCGGGTTCTTAAAAAAAACGACCTCAGGGAACTTTCACGGATCATCTATCATTCCCACGAGAGCCTGCGGGATCTCTACGAAGTGTCCTGTCCCGAAATCGACTGGGTGGTCAAACGGGCCCAGGAGACCGAGGGAATTTTGGGCTCCCGCATGACCGGCGTGGGTTTCGGCGGCTGTACCTATACCTTTATCAGGGAACCGGCCCTCGAAGAGTACCGCCGCCGGCTGGAAGATTACGAGCGTATCTTCGGCTTTCACCCCCTGGTCTACGAAATGCGGCCCGCCGCGGGCGCCCGTCTTGCGGTAAAAGGATAGGCAATGGCAGCAGCGAGCCTGGAAGAGGGGGTCCGGCTTTTCCGCATTAAGCGATGGGACAAGGCTCTGGAAGAATTCCTCGCCGTTGACACGGATCGCTTTGAAAGCGACGAAAATACCGAGCTTGCCTATTACCTGGGACTCTGTTACACCAAGCTGGAGCGTTACGACGACGCCCTGCTCTATCTGGAGCAGGTGGTTACCGCCAGTCCCGATCCCCTGCGGGTGTACCAGTGCCGCATGACGCTGGCCTTTATCTATGTTACCACCGGCAGGTCAAAGCTGGCCGAATTTGAACTTGGCCGTTTGGTGGAGGGCGGTTTTAAATCGGTGCAGATCTATACGACACTGGCCTATGCCGCCTGGACGCAGAAGCAATACCAGAAAGCGGTTGACTATTACGAAAAAGCCCTGGAAATCGACAGCGGCAACACCACCGCCCTTAACGGCCTTGGCTTTATTCTGGCGGATTCGGATATCGACGTAAACCGCGGGATCAAACTCTGCAAAAGAGCCGTGGAGAAAAAACCGCAAAGCGCCGCCTACCTTGATTCGCTGGGCTGGGCCTATTTTAAGGGAAGGAATTTAAACGAAGCGCGAAGCTGGCTCAGGCGCGCCTTTGATCTGGCCCCCCACCAGAAAGAGATCAGGGAGCACATAAAAACGGTGGTGGTGGAAATATGAAACATTTCCGCCGCGTTCTGGGCGTCGTCTTTGCCGCGCTTTCTTTTTGCCCCCAGGCGGCCCTGGCGCAGACGCCTGATTCCGCGCCCAACTTTCTTCGAAACGGATCGGCGAGCCTTGTCGATACGATAAACGCCCAGAATGAATTCCGCATCGGCGTTCAGGCCTATTACCGTTACGCGTTTAACGAAGCGATCCTTGCCTTCGAGCGCGCCAATTCATTCCGCCCCGGCGAAACGCTCATCCTCGACTGGCTCGGCCGCGCCTATTACCGCTCCGGCATGGAAGACACGGCCCTGAGGCAGTGGCAGTTCGCTTTGCAGGGCGCGTCCTCCTCCGAAGAAATTCTTGTCCGCAGCCGCATCGAAACGGTACGGAACCGCCGCAGCCTTCTTCCCCTTATGATGGAAGAAGGACAACGCTTTGTCGAGGCGGGACACTATCCGGGCCGGAGCGCCGCCGGCGTTTATTTCAGGCAGCCCGTTTCGGTGCTGTCTAACGAAGACGGCAGCGTCTGGGTCGTTGCCTACGGCAGTAACGAGCTGGTACGCGTTGACGTGAACGGCCTGATACGCCAGCGCCTGCGCGGGCCCCTTAACGGCTTTGACCGGCCTTACGACATGGTGCGGGGCCTCGACGGCCGCTACTATGTTTCCGACTACCGGGGAGGCCGCGTCAGCATACTCGCCGCCGACGGAACCTGGCAGGCCTATATCGGCGGCCGCGGAATTGGCGAAGGCATGTTTGTGGGTCCCCAGAACATGGCGGTTGATGACGAAGGCTACCTCTATGTCGTTGATTACGGCAACCGGCGGGTTTGTAAATTTAATCCCGACGGCGGGTTTATTCTTTCGTTCGGGCGGCGCGGCTACGGCTTTAACGGCTTTCTCTCTCCGACGGGAATCTGCGCTCTGGATGAGCGGGTCTTTGTCGCCGACGGGGTTACCAAACAGATACATGTCTTTGATAAAAACGGCGGCTTTATCGAAACCCTGGCCGCCGAGGGTCTTAACGGCCCCGAAAGCATGAGGGCGCTGGGGGGTTCCCTGCTGCTTGCCGATACCGACCGCATTGTACTGGTTGATCCCGATTCGTCGATTGTGCGGGAACTCGGCGGCTTTGGTACGCGGGCCGCGCGGAATGTGAGGATCACCGGAGCGGGCGTCGACGGCAACGGCAATATTGTGGCGGCCAATTTTGTGGGCGATGAAATCGCGGTAATGACTTCCGCCCAGGATATGGCCGCGGGTTTCTTTGTACAGATCGACCGCGTGATCGCCGACGCTTTTCCCCAGGTGACGATTGAGTTGAGCGTGCAGGACAGGCGTCGCCGTCCCATCCTTGGGCTTGAGGGCCGTAATTTTCTTGTTACCGAAAATTCCCGCGCCGCCGGCGGGCAGAATTTTCTTGGCGCGGCCTATTTGTCACAGCGTTACGACGTTTCGATTTTGATGGAACGTTCAGACGCGTCATCCGTCCTGCGTGACGATCTTGCCGCCGCCGTCCGCGACATCAGCGCCGCGGGCCCGCGCATTGTCTCGCTTGTTTCGGCGGGTGAAACGCCCGTCAAGGAGCGTTTCGGCGCCGGAACAAGCGCCCTTGCCGCCGCCGCCCGCGGGGGCGTGTACACGCCCCGCTGGCGCTTTGATCAGGGCCTGCGGCTCGCCGCGTCGGATCTGCTTGCCGGTGAAAAAAAACGCGCCGTGATATTTGTCGGCGCCGGTACTTTGGGGCCCCTTGCCTTCGAGCAGTACAGCCTTTCGGAGCTTGCCGCCTTTTTGGCCAATAACGGCGTCGCCTTTTACGCCGTCATCGCCGGCGGCGGCGCGGCCGGCGATGACATCCGTTACCTCTGTGAGGAAACCGGCGGCGAGGTCCTCGACCTTTACCGCCCCGCCGGAGTGGGGCCGGTTCTGCGGGCCATAGGCGAAAAAGGCTCCGGCTCCTACGCCCTCAGTTACCGCTCGGGACAGCAGACCAATTTCGGAAGAAATTACCTGCCGGTGGAAGTGGAAGTCTATCTGCTCGAACGTTCGGGCCGCGACCGTATCGGCTACTTCGCGCCGCTGCAGTGAGTTTTTCGCCGGTACAAAATAACCCTGGCGCGCGTCACCGTAACAAAGCGTCACTCATAATACCCGCACTTTCGTACGCCGGCGCTTTGTACCGCTTCGGCAATGAGCGGCGGCAGACACAGCGATTCGTAGAGGGTCCCCGCTTCTTTTACGCCGCCGCGAAGGACGGGGTGTTCGGGACTGAATAACACGCAGCAGTCGGCGTAGGGGAGTATCGAGGTTTCGTAGGTTCCGAATGATTTTGCCATGGCGGTGATGCGTTCCTTGTCCATGCCGATAAGGGGCCGCAGTACGGGGAGCAGGGCGCGGCTTTGGGCGCAGCTCAAGTTTTCGATGGTCTGGCTTGCCACCTGGGAAAGGCTTTCGCCGGTGATAAGGCATTTGGCTCTGCATGCGCGGGCAAGAGACGAGGCGGCTTCCATCATGGCCATGCGCAAAAGTACCGTCGACCAGGCGGGCGGTCCGCGTTCCCCGATCCGCTTTTGTACTTCGGTAAAGTTGACGACCCATAAACGCATGCCCATCGCGTAAGCGCCCACAAGTTCGGCGAGTCGCGTTGTTTTGTCCAGGGCCTGCGGCGAAGTATACGGCGGCGTGTGAAAATAAACCCCGTCAACGCCCATGCCGCGGCCCGCCATAAGGCAGCCCGCGACGGGCGAATCAATGCCGCCGCTGAGGAGCAGCAGGCCCCGGCCGGCGCTGCCCACGGGAAGGCCGCCGCGGCCTTTTTTATCGACACTGTACACGTAGGCTTTTTCGCGAATCTCGATGTTTATTGTCGCCTGGGGCTTTTTCATTTTGACCGAAAGCTCGGGAAACGCCCCGGTAATGGCGTCTCCCGCGGCGCAGCAGATTTCGTAGGAAGTAAGCGGAAAACTTTTATCGGTGCGCCGCGCTTCGGCCTTGAAGGTGCCGGCGCCCCGCGAGAGGAGCGCCCGCGCTTCTTCGACGCAGGACGCGATGACGGCGTCGACGGTTTTTTCGCAGACGCGCGTTTTGGCCCAGCCGGAAATACCCATCAGGCGGGAAAGCGCCGCTTCCACGGCCGCCTCGAGGGAGTCCGTTTCATCCGTTTCGCCGCCGGCCGGCGCTTCGCCGCGCGTTTCCGGCGTTTGTTCCAGCGTCAGATAAAAGCGTCCGTTGCCGGTCCGCAGCCGCGCGCCGGGGACCCTGGCGCGGAGCATCGTCACGAGATTGCGCCGCAGCAGCTTTTCAAAACCGGCGCGGTTTCCGCCTTTCAGGGTCAGTTCGCCCAGTTTGATCAGATAGGTCCGGCAGCTCATACGCGGGGAAGTTTTTCGCAGATTCCGGCGATAGCGCGGACCAGCGCTTCAACGTCTTCGGAAGTGGTTGACCAGCCCTGCGAGATACGTATGCCCTCGAGGCGGCTCCGCGCGTCGACGCCCATGGCCTCAAGCACAGGCCGTTTTTTTTCGGCGGCGGAACAGGCCGAACCGGTGGAAACGGCGAAACCGGCTTCGTCGAGGCAGCGGACCATCACTTCGCCGGGGATTCCCTCGAGGCGGCATTGCAGTATCCACGGAGAAAAACGCCGGTCCGCCGGAGCGCGATAGGCGGGAATCGTAAAAAACCGTTTGTCCAGGCGCTTCCGTAATCCGGCGACAAGGGCTTCCATGCGCAGCTCCGCGCCTCGGCGGGCGCTTTCGAGGGCCCCGGGCGCGGCGTGTTTTTCCAGCGCCGCGGCCATGGCGGCCGCGCCAAAAACGTTTTCCGTACCCGGCCTCACGCCGCCTTCCTGTCCGCCGCCCCGTATCAGGGTATCGAATTTTTTCCGCGCGTAGAGCAGGCCTGTTCCGCGGGGCCCGCCGAGTTTGTGGGCGCTTATCGCCGCGGAATCTATACCGGCCGCCGCGATGTCGAAGGGAATTTTTCCCGCCGCCTGCACCATGTCGCAGTGCACGTGCACCGGACTTTGTACCCGGGAACGGAGCAGCGCGGTCAATGACGCGAGATCGGCCGCCGCGCCGGTTTCGTTGTTAACGGCCATAAAAAACGCCATGCGGGGAGCGGGATTTTTTTTCAGCGCGGCGGAAAGGCTTGCTTCGCTGACCGCGCCGCCTGAATCAACGCCTGCGGCGGCGGAGGCGATCCCAAGCCGCCCCAGGACGGCGCAGTTTTCCCGCACCGAAGGATGTTCCGCCGCGGAGTACAGGAGCGCGGCGCCCTTATCCGCGCCGTCTTTCCGCCGCGGTTTCGCGAGCAGCGAAAAACACGCGATCGCGTTCGCCTCGGTGCCGCCCGAAGTAAACGACAGCTCTTCGTTCCGTACGCCCAGAACGGCGGCGCAGCGCGAACGCGCCGCTTCAAGAAATTTTTTTGCCTCGCGGCCTTCCTCGTGGAGCGAAGAAGGATTGCCAAAAGGATGGCCGGAGAAAGCAAAGTCCGGCGGGGCGGTGGCCGCCCAGTCAAAATAACGGCGTTTCATGACGGCTACACAAGCGTCCGCGCAATCCGCACGATGTCGGCAAAGACTCCGCCCGCGGTAACCTGTGCGCCGGCGCCCGGGCCCTTGATCACCATGGGAAGGCGGGAATAGCGGTCGGTGGTAATCACCACGATATTGTCGGAATCTTTTAGCGAGAGGAAGGGGCTGTCCGGACCTTCTTCCCTCAGCGAAAGTTTTGCCGTTCCGGCGCTTTTTGCGTCCGCGCCCTCGATCACCGCCACATAGCGAAGGGCCTTTCCCGCTTTTTCGGCGGCGGCGCGGCGCTTTTCAAAGCCGGCGTCGCATTTTTCCAGTTCGCCGAAAAACGCCTCGACGCAGGGGGCCTTGAAACAGGCGGGCGGCAGAAGGGGCTCAATTTTGACGGCGTCAAATTCCAGCGGCATGCCGCACTCGCGGGCCAGGATCAGGGCCTTGCGGGCCGCGTCCATCGCGTTAAGATCGTCGCGGGGATCGGGCTCGGTATAGCCCGCCGCCTTTGCCTCGCGGACCAGAGCGGAAAAGGTTTTGCTTCCGTCGTAATTATTGAAGATGTAGGAGAGGGTTCCCGACAGCACCGCCTCGATACGGCGGACACGGTCTCCCGATAAAAACAAATCCCTCAGCGTGGAAATAACCGGCAGCCCCGCGCAGACCGTTGTTTCGTAAAGATAGGGAATGCCCCGCTCGCGGGAATAATCGGTAAGCGTTTTGTAGTAACGGTAACTCCCCGCGTTGGCCCGTTTGTTCGGAGTAATGACAGGAACCGAGTGGGTAATAATTTCTTCGTACGAGGCGGACACCTCTTCGCTGGCCGTGCAATCGCAGAAAGCGGTATTGGGAAGATTAAACGATTTGAGCGCGGCGATAAATTTTTTAAGGTCAAAGCGTTCCGCGGCGACGCCCTGTTTGAGCAGCTCGTCATAATCAATTTCCGCCCCGCCGCGTCCAAGGAGTTCCTTGACCGCGAGGGGATCAAGCCCCGAAACCTTAAAGAGCATGCCCCGCGAATTGGCCGCCCCGACGAGCCGTATGCGGATCTTGTGGGTGTCGGCAAGAACTTCGCGGTGGCTGGCAAGCTGGTCGAGCAGGGTGCCGCCGATGAGTCCCGATCCCAGAAGGAACAAATTGACCGAACGGACGCCGGCAAGAAAGAACGCCTCGTGGATCGCGTTGAGCGCTTTTGCCTCGTCGCTCCGGCCAATGACCAGGGAAATGTTGACTTCCGAGGAACCCTGGGCGATGGCGACGACATTAACGCCGTTCCTCCCCAGAGCGTGAAAGACCTTGCCCGAAATGCCGGTAACCCTTTTCATCCGTTCGCCCACCACGGCGACAATGGCAAGGTTCTCTTCCATCACCGGCTCGTCAATCGAAAGGGCGGCGATTTCCGCGCGGAATTCTTCTTTAAGGGCGTTCACCGCTTCCGCCCCCGAAGAAGGATTCACCGCGGCGCAGATCGAGTATTCGCTGGAAGCCTGGCTGATCAAAATCACGCTGATATTCCGGCGGGCCAGGGCGTTAAAGAGGCGCGAGGAAAAACCCGCGACTCCCATCATGCCCGAACCCTGAACGCGGATCAGCGTAACCTGGGAAAGGGACGAAATGCCCCGTATGGGAAAGGGGCTTTTTTCCGCCTCGCGGGTAATGCGGGTTCCCGCGCAGGAAGGGTTAAAGGTGTTCCGCACGACAATAGGTATGCCTTTTTCGAGGGCGGGC
>JAITBL010000114.1 GCA_031283575.1 Treponema sp.
ATCCCGCCCCGCCGCTCCGCGCCCACTGGGTCGTCCCGGCGGCGTTGTACTTGACCAAAACCGCGTTAGTGCCGCCGCCATAAGCCCCTGCGGCAGTCTTGCCGTTCCCGTAATTATAGGTTCCGTTACCGAACTGGAGTCCCACAGCATAGATATTCCCCGCCCCGTCCACCGCCGCGGCGGAAAAGTAGGAATTGCTTGATCCCCCGCCGCTCCGCGCCCACTGGGTCGTCCCGGCGGCGTTGTACTTCACCAGAACCACGTTAGGGCCGCTGCCAAAAGCCCCCGTTGCGGTTTGGCCGTTTCCGTAATTATAGGGCCCCGTACCGTACTGGGATCCCGCGGCATAGATATTCCCCGCCCCGTCCGCCGCCGCCGCGGAAAAGGTGGAAGCGCCTGATGCCGCCCCGCCGCTCCGCGCCCAAGTGGACCCGGGGCGGATGATGTCGCTGATGATAACATAGTAGTCGGTGAGCGGGTCGTCTTTATTGCCAAAAAACCCTTTGCAGGCCGTCAAAAGGATCGCCGTTAAAAGCGTGAACACAAGAAGGCGCGGCAGACGGTATATCATCGCATGTACCGCACGTGATACTTTATGCTTCATTGGTTTTTCAAGAAAAAGTTTCATAAAACGCCTCCTTTTGTATCAGGAATGGGGACAGTATAGCACACGTGGGGGGGGTAGGCCAAGACCCGCGTGCGGGGCTTGGCCGCAGGGGGGCGCGGCACGAACGCGGCCGCTGTCAGGGACGGGGCGGCGCGCCGCTCGGGCTGAAGCCCTCGCGCATTTTTTGCAAACTGCGGCTGTCTTGTGCGCCGGCCCAAGCGGCTGTCATCGGGAAACGCCCTGCGGGCGCTTTTACGGGGCAGAAATGCGCCCCCCTTTTTTTCTGAAAAACTTGCAAAAAAGCAAAACCTCTGTTATTCTGTCTTACCCCACTTAGGAAAGTCTCCAAAACTTCAGTTTTGAGAGGTTCCCTTAATTTTTATAGGAGTTTTTATGTCCATTAAAAGCGCATACTTGTCCCGCGTCCTTGGCGATATTGAAAAAAGAGATCCCAACCAGCCCGAATTCCTCCAGGCGGTAAAAGAAGTTCTTGAAAGTTTGGATTATGTGGTCGAAAAGCGGCCGGATTTGGTCAAGGCAGGAATTTTTGACCGGATAGTGGAGCCGGAACGGGCCGTTACGTTTCAGGTTCCCTGGGTGGATGATCAGGGAACGGTCCGGGTTAACCGCGGTTACCGGGTTCAGTTCAACTCGGCGTTGGGCCCCTATAAGGGAGGGCTCCGCCTTCATCCTTCCGTCAATTTATCGATTATCAAATTCCTGGGCTTTGAGCAGATTTTTAAAAACAGTCTTACATCCCTTCCCATAGGCGGCGCCAAGGGCGGATCCGATTTTGATCCCAAAGGCAAAAGCGATACCGAAGTTATGCGTTTCTGCCAGAGTTTCATGACGGAGCTTTTCAGGCACATCGGCCCGGACACCGACGTTCCCGCGGGAGACATAGGCGTGGGGGGCAGGGAAATAGGCTTCCTTTTCGGCCGTTATAAGCGGCTGACAAACCAGTTTTCCGGTGTATTGACCGGCAAAGGCCTTACCTACGGCGGCTCGCTGGCGCGCACCGAGGCGACCGGATACGGCCTGTGCTATTTTACCGAAGAAATGCTTGCCCATGCGGGCAGAGCCTTCAAGGGCCATGATGTGGTTATTTCCGGATCGGGGAACGTGGCGATTTTTGCCGCCGAAAAGGCGATGCAGCTGGGGGCGAAGGTAGTCACCCTTTCGGATTCCAACGGGTTTATACATGATGAAAAGGGAATCAACCTCGATCTCGTAAAGGAAATAAAACTGGTAAACCGGGGAAGAATAGCCGATTACGCGGCGGTGGAGAAATCCTCACACTACTACGAGGGAAAGGGGATATGGAAAATCAAGTGCGGCATTGCCTTTCCCTGCGCCACACAAAACGAATTGGATGAATACGACGCAAAAGCCCTTATTGATAACGGCTGTCTCGCCGTTGCGGAAGGGGCCAATATGCCTTCTACTCCCGGGGCCGTGGAATTGCTGCAAAAGGCCGGGGTTCTCTTTGGCCCCGCAAAGGCAGCCAACGCCGGCGGGGTGGCAGTATCGGCCCTGGAAATGAGCCAAAACTCCATGCGTCTTTCCTGGACTTTTGAAGAAGTGGATGCGCGGCTCAAGGACATCATGCGGAACATTTTCAAAAATGCCCAGGGTGCATCCGCTGAATACAGCATCCCGGGAAATTATGTCGCGGGGGCAAACATAGCCGGTTTCCTCAAAGTAGCCGACGCCATGCTCGCCTACGGCATAGGGTGAGACTGCCTCATTAAAAACCCCCCGCAAGAGCGGGGGTTTTTCTACTTCGTATTTTTGTAACGCACCTGCCTGAAGCTCCGGGTATCCGGCGTCCGGTATTTAATTACCAGCTTTTCGGCGTCGTGTATACGCCGCGCGGGCGTTGGATGCGTTTTGCCGAAGCCTCCGGAACTGCCGCTTTGGTTCCTTTCAAGCTCCTTAAGCATTTCAATGAGAGCGTTGGGGTCGTAACCGGCGGCGGACATCAGGGAAAGGGCCGTTGCATCCGCATCGAATTCCTGGTTCTGGGAATAACCGTTGTTGACCATGGTGGTAACGATTTCTCCCACCGATTCATTGAAAACATCTGTCAGCTCCTGCACATTATACCCCGAGGCGGCTCCCGCGGCTGAAGCGCCGGTTATCAAAAGCGCCTGGGTGATACGGCTGGTCTTGATTGCCTTGATGCTGTGTTGAAGCTGTATATGGGCTATCTCATGGGCTATGACGCCGGCAAGGGCGTCTTCCGATCCGGCGCAGGCCAAAAGGCCCCGGGTTATGAAAATATGGCCCCCGGATGTGGCGAACGCGTTGATTTCCGTACTGTCGAGAATCATCACATGATAGCCGTTGTAAATTTCAGGCCTGGGAGAATTGATCACTATTGCGTTGCAGATCCGGTTAAGATAGGCAAGCAGAGCGGGACCGGCGGTGTATATTTTGTAGTTGGTAAGTATGTGAGCCCCAACGGCGCGTCCGATAAAATATTCCTGTTCCGGCGTTATTTCTTCGGCGGCCCTGGCCCCGGCCTCGGCGGTCTGGGTTATCGCATTGGCGGTGTTCTGATCGATGATACCGGCGGACCCGGCTACCTGCGCCCCTGCGCTGATCACGGAACTTACGGTCTGGCACGCCGGGAGGAAACACACAAAGGGAAACAGAACAAGGAGAAATGGATTACCCCTTTTTTTCATCATTTACTCTCCCGTTGAAAGACGGCCTTCGACAATAAAGTCATAAAGCTCCCGTTCGGATACGCTCTGCGCCTCCGTTTTATCAACATCAGCGTAATTTAATTCGCCATTTGCCTTGTATGCGTTTTCGACTTCCTGGTTAAAACCTTTCCCGGCCATGGCAACTTCCTGGTTTGTTGCTGTTGACGAAACGCCGGCAACGACCCGTTTGGAAGTCAGGTTGGAAACGGCGATCCATCCGCTCAGGGAAGAATTCGCGGCGGAGCGGACTTCAGCCCATTTTCCGTTTACCTGAAGTACGGTGACCTGCGCTCCATAGACAAGAGTTCCCCGGGTTGAAGCGAAAAACCCCGTAGATGATTTCA
>JAITBL010000123.1 GCA_031283575.1 Treponema sp.
TTCCCCTTTATGGTCCACCAGCGTTTCATGTTGAGCATGCCGGTGTCAACGTTTTCTCCGGTGGGCAGTTCAAGATGATGGTTGAACCATGTTCCGACGAGTTTTACCGTTTCGCCCCGGGCTTCCGCGAGACGGGCCCTGATATTGAGATAGGGGGTAAAATCAACAATATTAAAAGCCCAAAAGATCGTCTTGATATTTCCCAGTTCGGCTTCGGCAAGGTAGTTGTTCTGCGCGCCGGAATCCTCGCCCAGGCCGTAGAGTTCGTCGAGTAATGACGCGCCGCGCGGACGCACGGTAATATTCGCCCCGTAGGTTTTAAGCTCCTGGTTGACCTTGTCTCCTACGTCGAACATGACGTTGAGCATGGCCGTGGCAAGCGAGGCGCCCAGGGCCACGGTAAAAGCCACCATGAGCATTTTTCCGCGCTGGCGGAACAGGGCGCCCAAGGTCATTCTAAAAAACATATTCACTCCTATTTGAGCCAGTTCCAAAACCCCATGGTTTTTCCACTGGCTTCGGAGTTTCTCAGTCTTAAATCCTAAGACTTACGAAACATCCTGCATTCAAGGAAGCTGTTCCAAAAACTGAAGTTTTGGAACAGCCTCATTTAAAGCGGGATCGCTCGGCTTCCAGTTTTTCGGTTTGGATAACCATGTTTCCGCTTCGCATGGTATAGGCCAGCGGCACGGGATTGCAACCGCCGCGAAAGCCTATGGTGGCCCTGTTCATGACCACGTCGCAGAGGCGGCAGATTACCCCGTCTTTGCGTTCATAATAACCGGTAGGCCCGCAGATGTCGCAGGCGTCAAGTCCCACGCCGTAGGCGCTTTCATTTTTTTTGATGATGATAAAACGCATCCCGATACTGTCGGACGCGGAATAATTGAAACGGTGCAAATGGCCGTCTTCTATTTTTTCAAGAGGAATGATAATTTCGTTTCCCGAAAGCGTATACGATTCCGCGGGCGATAATTCGACATCCCTTTCGGTAAAGGCTTTCAAAACGGTAAGGGAACAGAACGCGAACGCGAACGAGAGCGCCAGCGTAACGGCAAGGCGTCTTTTACGGCGCAGGAGGGCGCGCGCCTTTCTGCGCTCGGCGGGGTTACGCCAGGTTCCGCTCCGGTGAAAGGTCCGTACAAAGGCCAGAACCGGCGCGGCGGCGCATACCGCCAGAATAAGGAACAGGAAAATAATGCCGTTATTCAGGGCCGGCGTTATGAGGCGGAACAGCGTCCGGTTCATCGGGATGACGCGGCGGGCAAAAAGAAACTGCAGGACCGCGCACAGGAGCTGTATGATGTTGATGAAGAGGGCCGGACAGAGAATAAACACAAGCGCCCTGCCCAGGCTCCGGCCCGTCCGGTAGAGGGTAAAAGCGGCAAGCAGGGAAAGGCAAAGACCCGCGAGAAAACCCGCGCACTTAAAAAGAAAATCGGTGCTAAAGGCGCTTTCCCCTGCAAGCAAAAATTCGGTGGGATAAAAAAAGACTGCCGGTAACGCGTAAAACGGCAGCAGAAACAACAGGACCCTGCCGGTAAAAACGGCGGCCCCGTACCCGGCGGAACGGGGTGCGGCGGGCCGGCGCGTCAGGGCGGCGGCGATAAAAACAAGGCCGGCGGCGCATAAAAGCGCCGCGGTAAAGGTACTTATTTTCCCCATGTTGACGGCAGTGGCGCGGCGAAGAAACGCCGGCGCCAAAGCCGCCGCAATCCCTGCGAGGCAGAACGGCGCCGCTCCGCGCTCTTTTTTTCCGTCTTTACGGCCGGAAACGGCTGAAGCCGCCCGGGTTTTTAAGTCGAGCGCCAGCAGCATCGCCGCAAGCAGAAGCGCGCCAAGAGATGCCTGAAGTACCTGCAGGAAATAGCGGATCATTTTACCACGACGGCCCGGGATAGGTAAAATCCCATTCGGCCACAAGCGGCGCGTCCCAGAACCTGCCGGTTACGCCGGTGGTATTGTCAACATGCAGCACGTAGCCCTGGGCTTCGGGATTGGTGATAAGGAAACGTATTTTGTAATCACCTATGCCGTTCAGCTTGATGTTGGCGCCGTAATGGGGGCCGTCACTGGCGTTCATCGGCATAAAGGTTCCCTCGCTGTTCCAGCCGTTTTCCTGGGCAACTTCGTAACGCACGGTTAAATTGGGCACAAAATCCCCGACCCCGTAACCCAGTTCGTTTTCTCCCGCCGAAATATCGGCTTCGATATGAATGTCCGACTCCGAAGCGGGCAGTCCCAGGGACGCGGGGACCATATCGACCGGCTGGAAGTACACGCCGGCCACGTTGAGCGGCCCCAGTTCATGATCATCACCCAGGGGGAATTCCTCAAATCCCGCCGTATCTTCCGGACTTACCGCCACAGTGGTTTCCGCGGCCGATTCCTGTTCCGGCGCGCACGCGATCAAAATCGCCGCCGCGAGCGCCGTTCCCAATAGAAGTATCCTTTTCATCATACTCCTCCTCAATTATTTTATCCCTGGGCCCTACGGCCCGGGTTATGAACCTGATTAGCCGTTTGCCTGTTGTACTTTTCTTGCGCCCTTTTTAAGCTGCAGAATAAACGTAGCCGCCGATACGAGCAGCAAGATGATCTGGGGAACAAGGGTTTCCAGTGTGGGATAGATACCCAGAATATCCACGGAGTGTACCAGCGGTATGGGGCTGACGCCGATCACGTTTCCTTCCTGCAGTTCCTTGACGCCGTTGCCGATAAAGGAAACCGACATGATAAAGAGCAGCGCGCTTGTGCCGAGGAAGAAGGGTTTGAGCGGAAGCCTGATGCTTAAAACGCGGATAGCGATATAGACGAATACGAGTATCACGATGCCGGCCGCAAAGCCCACCCAAATCATGTTGACGAAAGTTTTCGTGTTTGCCAGCAGCGCCTGATAAAACAGAATCACTTCGGCCCCCTCGCGGAACACGGCGAGAAAGGCCGCGAACGCGAGGGAAAAAAGACTGCCCCTGTTGATGCCGGCCTGAACTTTTCCTTCGATATAGCCGCTCCAGGCTTCCGCCTCGGCTTTGGAAACCATCCAGTTGCTTACATAGAACAGCACGACGACCGCCAGAAGCATAGTCGCGCCTTCGATAATTTCCTGGTTCTGCCCCGCGGCAATGCCTGAAAGCAGGTTGAAGAGGTACGCCATGATGACGCTCGCGGCCAGCGCGGCCAGCGCGCCTATATAGACCGGCTTGACCCTGTTTTTGTTGCCGCTTTTCAGGAGGTAGGCGATAATCGCCCCGACAATCAGGATCGCCTCAAAACCTTCGCGCACGATGATAAGGAAGGATCCGAGAAACGCGGCCCAGGGACTTTCTTTTTTGCCGTCAAGCCTGTCGGCGTCGGCCTGTAAAAAGGAAGAGAGCAGGTCAAGGCTTTTTCTGACTTCGCCGGACGGGGCGCCCGCCGTCATGGCCTTTTTTGTCAGGCTGAACTGGTACTCGACTTCGGCGGCCCTCGCGCCGGAGATTTGGGACATAACGGTCTTTTCAAAACCGTACTTTTCGTAGTAGCCGTAATAGGCGGTATCGACCCTGGTCTTTGCCCCCTTAATGTCGCCCGACTCGTAGAGGGCAAAGGCGGCGTCAAGGTGGCCGGACATCTCCGCCGCCATTTCGCCCCAGGACTTGAAAGCGCCGAAGAGGGGCGGAACGAGCATAAGCGCCAAAAACGCGGCAAAGAAGATAGAGGAAACTAACTTTTTATTCATAAAAACTCCTATTTACGCGGCATTTTGCCGCGGACGTTCAATCGGAAGTTACGCCGGATGTATTGTTATCAGACACTAACACGCTGCGTATAGTATGTTTGACCGATCTAACTTTTTTTGTCAAGGGGATGGCGCTGTTTTGGGTAAAAATTTCGCCGTTTCAGTTAAAGCGGCGGCCCGCTCCCAGCAGGGGGCGGAAGTAGCCCGGCGAGGGGGCGTCGCGGGGGGAAGAGAAAAAGTGCGTGTATTCCACGCCGAACTCGGCGAACCAGGGGCCGGAAAAGTACCATTGCAGCGAAAGTCCCGCGCCGATAACGGGGGTGAGGACATTGATCGGATCGGGGCGAGTGTCCGGGCCGCGGAGCCTGAAACCGAGGGTTGAACAGAGGCCGCCGCCGGCCCGCGCGTTGAGCGCGAACCCTTCGCCGCCCAGGGATTTGCGGAAAACCACACAGGCGAGGAGGCCCGCCATGTGGCCGGTAACGTCATAGTTTTGCCCGCCCGTCTTATAGGCCGAACTGAGGTAGGTGTAGTATGCCGAAATATCCAGGCCGAAGGCGCCAAAGTCCGTTACCCGGGGGTACAGGCCTGCCCGTCCGTACACGCCCAGGGGAAAGGCGGAAGCTTCGAGCAGATTGTGGAGCCTTCCGTACAGGGGGACAAGGGGCGCGTATCCTCCCTGGAAATTCTTTTCGAAGGGTGTTTTTGTGATTCCGGCGGAAGCTTCGGTTTTTGCGGCCCCTTTTTGTTTTGCCGCGCGCGAAACGGCTTTGAGGGGAAACCAGCCGCTCGCGCCGGCCGCTTCGCCAAAAAGATCAAAAACCCGCAGACGGTAACGGTAAAGGCCCGGGGCCAGTGAAAATTCGGCAAAATTGTTTTTGGTGAATTCTTTGTAGACCTGTTCGTACTCTCCCCGTCCGCTTTGTTTTTCTACCACAAGTTCGTAACCGGAGGCGTATTCGTCGTTTTCCCAGGAAAGACGGCAGCGGATTTCTTCCGCGCCGGATTGGGCGTAAAGCGGCGCGGCGAGCGGTAAAACGAGAAAAAGCAGGACGTATTTTTCGCGCCGCGTCATTTGCTGTTTCCGTACAAAGATTCTTCGCGGATCACGGAGGGCTCTTTGGGCGCGGGAACGTCAACCGTAAAGCGCCGCTCCGCGGTAATTCCCCGCCGTGTTATGACATTCCCGCTTGCGGCGACCGCTTCTACCGTCCAGAAAAAAGCGCCGCGGCCGAGGTTGCGCAGGTCCCGGGAGTATGATGTGCCGGCACCGGGTCCCGTCCGGTAAATTTCTTTTACTCCCGAAGCGCTTTCGCCGTACAGCGTAAAGATATAGGCGTTGGCCCCGTTTACGGCGCTCCAGTTGAAAACATAGGTGAAGCTTTCCCTGAGTTCCGCCGCGCCGATAACATACCCGTCGGACGGGCGCGTAATGGCCGGCGGCGGCAGGAGAGGGTAGGGCGAAACTGCCGGCGCGGGGGGAGGAGGCGGGGAAAGGGGCGGCGGATCGGCCGCGGGCGGCAGCAGCGCCAAAAGCGGTGATGCTTCGCCCGTTACGGTAATTCTTCCCGTAACGGCGTCGTTTACGGCGGAACTTCCGCCGGAAAGCCATGCCCGCCACCAGTAGCCGCCCGCCGGCAATTCGGCCGCGGCGGAACGGCCTTCGTATTCGCCGGAAGAAACTTTTTTGGTAAAGCGGCGGTCAAGGGCGATCTCAAGCCTTACCGCTTCTTCGGTCCCGCCGCCTGAAAGCGTCCAGGAAAAAGACACCGCCGCGGTTCCGCCGCCGCTTTCAAATTCGGCCTCGGGCGGCGGGTTTATCATGACCAGATCGCTGATTTTTTTGGCCGCCCCCGTGCCGCCGATCAGCGCGGCCTCGCCCGCTTCGAGAACAAGCGAATCGATGAGGGCGCTGCCCTCAATTATGCGCACGCTCAGCATCCCTTCGCCGCCGGATTTAACCGTCATAAGGCCCGCGGCGAATTCAACCCGCCTCCCGTTTGATTCCACGACAAGACCATTCCCGCCGCTTTTGATATTCAGCGAACCGCCGGAAAGCTCGATTACCGGACGGCCTTTCTCCAAACGTATTCTGACAAACGTGTTTTCAAGCAGGGTTAATTCCGTTTCCAAATCCGGCGCGCCGCCGGGAAAACGAATGGACGCCCCGGAAAATGAGGCGGTGCGGATAAAGTCGCCCTGGTATACCGGCGAGTTGGCGCGCAGACGCGACCATAAAATCCGGTCGGGAAAACGGCGCTGGACGGAACGTTCCTTTTTGACAACAAACGCTGCCGGTACGGCGTTCGCCTCGAGCGTACCGGTAAGATCGGTCCAGAACAGCCACAGCGCCGCGGCCGCTCCGGAAAGACAGATCAAAATTACCAGGATGTCGGCTTTAGAGTTTGTACTTTTTTTCTTCGGCATCAAGATCTACCTTGTCAAGATCGGGCGCTTTTATTCCGAGATCCGCCCTGACTTCCGCGAGGGTAAGCGGGCAGGGCTGTCGCCGGCCGGGCTCTGTTTTGAGGTTGATCACCGCGAAAAGTCTGACCGGTTTTGATTTGCCTTTAACCGTTACCGGCGGCATTTCTTCGGTAATCAGATAGCCGCCGACAAGCTTCCAGGTGTCTTCGGTTATCAGGATATCCGTTCCCAGCGGCTTGTTGAGCGACTCGGTACGGGAAGCAAGGTTTACCGCGTCGCCGATGACCGTGTATTCCATACGTTCGGTCGAACCGATCTGGCCGGCCACCACCGTACCGGTATTGATGCCGCAGCCGGTATTGATGACGGGTTTTCTGTCCCCGCCGCGCCCCCGGTTAAATTTTCGCAGGGCGACGCGCATCATCAGGGCGCTGCGCACGCAGGCAAGAGCGTCACGGGCAGCGCTGCCCAGGGTATCGGGCGCTCCCCAAATTCCCATGATGGAATCGCCGATAAATTTATTGACCGAGCCGCCTGTTTTGTTGACACATTCAACCATAAGGGACATGTATTCATTGAGGAATTCGACCACTTCGTCCGGTTCAAGTTTTTCCGAAATGGCGGTAAACAACCGGATGTCGGAAAAGAACACCGTTACGGTTTTGGTTTCGCCGCCCAGGGGGAGCTCTCCTTTCATGGCCCGCAGGGCGACGGACTTGTTGACAAAACGGCCGAACTGTTCAAGGCCCTTGCTCATATCCGCAAAACTGCCGGTAAGGTAACCCACTTCATCGCTGGTGCGGGGTTCAAGGTTCACTTCAAAATCGCCTTCGCCTATGCGCCGGGCCTTGGCGGCAAGTTTTTTAAGGGGGCCGCTGATCGTCCTGGAAAAGAACCAGACAAAGAGCACTGAAAGCAGGAGCACGGCTATGGTCAGATAAATATTGCGCCGCGTTGTCGCGGTAATTCCCTCAAAGACGACGTCGTATTCGATGCGGGTAATAAGCGCCGCGCCGCCCGTATCGAGTTTGGTATACGAGGCAAGATATTCGCGCCCCGTCCCGTCCCGGTAGAGGGTTTGCAGGCTAGGCGCGGGGTTTTCCCGCATGGCTTTAACAAAGGGATCGGACGCGGCGTTTATATCCGCCGCGTCCCCGGGGTATACCAGCAGCTCGTCATCGCCGGAAATCATGAAGGTGACGTTGGCGCCGGTTCCCAGCGCTTCGGCCAGGGCTTCCGGCGAAAACAAAACGGCAGCCGCGCCGTCTTCTCCTTCAAGCGGAAAGAACAGGGCCAGCAGCGGGATGTTAAAAAGCGGCGAAGCGTCCGCGATGACGGTTTCGCCCCCGCGGTCCGCGTCGAAAAGCGTGAACACCGAACCGGCGGGACCGGAATCCGCCTCGTTTCGCAGAAAAAACATCTGGTTGACAAAGGGTTCTTCGCCGGACCGGATCAGCGCGGCGATATCGGGATTTTTGGAAAAAAAGAACGCGACGGTTTCATCAATTTTATCGGATGAACCGTAACGGGAAACGAGGTGAAAAAAAAACTGCGCGTTCGACATGCGCGTGTCGAGAATGTTTTTTGCCTCGACCGCGGAACGGGCGTTGATGCTGAAATTGGAATCTTCGGCGTTGATCCGCAGATCCTGTGAAACCATGATCGAGACAAGTATCGTTATCGCGGACAGGGAAACAAGCAGGAGTACCGTGATGATCGATACCAGCTTGAGGCCGATGGGAAAACGGATCTTTTGGACACGGTCTGCCGCCACGAAATAACTCCTTCAAAAAAAATTTAACACAGGCGGACGCGAAAAACAACGACGGTACGACGCCTGACGGCGCGGTCGGGAACGCCGAACGCCGTTTTGTGAACGGCGCTATCCCCGCCAGTTTGCAGGGATACCGGAATAATCACTCCATGCCGCAAACGGACTGAAAGTACTTCTGCCACTGGACGGGGACAGGGTGCTATTGATGATGGAGCCGGCTGTTCTTGTCTGCAACGGCGTTCCCATACCGAGAACCAGGGTTTGATAAAAAACACCTGCTTTGTCGAGAATGGTTTGATCGAATGGCGGAAATTTGAACACGTCGTTTACGATGAAGGCGCCGCCGTTACAATTTATGAACATCGAAGCGGCAAAGTAGCTGCCGGCGGCGCTCATACCCTGGGGCAGGTTGAAGACGCCGTTCATCGTAAGGGCGGTGCAGCTGGCGAACATGGAATAGGCAAAATTGTCGCCGGCGGCGCTCATACCCTGGGGAAGGTTGAAGACGCCGTTCATCACAAGGCCGGTACAGGAAGCGAACATCGAAGCGGCAAAGCCGTTGCCGGCGGAGGTGATATGGTCCCACTGCGGTGAAAAGCGGAAATCTTCCCCCATGGCAAGATGATCGCATCCCGCAAAGGTATAGGCCCATTCGTTACCGGGAGGCGCCGCCGTTCCGTTAATTTGGGCCTCTGTCCGCGTCATCGGCGGCGTCAGCGGCGAATCAACGGAGACAATTTTGGTCTTGTTGGCGGGACTGTTGGCCCCCGTTGATTCGCTGGGAGATATACCGAAAGCGCCCAGCCACGCTTCCCGGACGCCCGCGGGCCGTATCGTTATGCGGTACGTTCCCGCGTTCGCGTAGGTATGGGAAATGCCGCCGGCATCGGCGCTGGTACCGGTAACATGCGCGGCCCCCTGTCCGTCGCCCCAGTCTATGTCCCAGATATAGGATTTTACGGCGGGGTTATTCAGCATGCCGCTCGTCGGTATCGAAAAGGTATCCAAAGCCGCCGCCGCGACTGAAAACGCGAAAAACTGTTCTTCCTTTTTTGTGTTTTCAAGCAGATAATTCACCAGCGAGACGTTAAAAAGATCGCAGGCGCTTAAAACCAGTGCCAGGAGGACACACGGGGCTGTTTTTGGAAACTTTGCGGTATTCACGCGCTTCATGTATAAGAAAAATATAATACAATTTGATTTGGCCGCGCAAATTTTTTCCGTATTTCCCGGGCGGGGAGACTACAAAAAACAGCGTACGAGGTGTCCGCCGTCGCCCGACAATTCGGGCTTTCCGGCAAGGCAGCGGCTTTCGGCAAAGGGGCAGCGTTCGGCGAAGGCGCAGCCGGAGCTTGCGGCGAGCGCCGTCCGTACTTCGCCCTTAAAGGCCGTAAAAGCGCCCGCCCGCGGAGCGTCCGCCTGCAAAGCGTTTGGCGCCGCGGAAAAAAGCAGGCGGGTATAGGGGTGGCGGGCGTTTTTGTAAAGGCCGGCGGCCGGCGCGCTCTCCATTATCTCGCCCTTGTACATGACGGCGATGCGATCGCAGAACCACGACGCGACTTTAAGGTCGTGGGCGATAAACAAAAATGAGAGTTTGCGGCGGCCGCGCAGGTCGAGCAGCAGGTTGAGTATCTGTCCCTGTATCGAAACGTCTAGGGCCGAAACGACTTCATCGCAGACAAGCAATTCCGGCTCCATAATAAGGCCGCGCGCGATGGAGATGCGCTGGCGCTGGCCGCCTGAAAATTCTGCGGGCCGCCGTTCGAGGTCGCCCGCGGCAAGGCCGGCTTCCTCGAGTATGGCCGCCGCTTTTTCCCGCGCCTGTTTTTTGCCGGGCCACAGGGCGGAACAGCGCAGGCCCGAAACCAGCACGTCGTACACGCTCATTCTGGGGTCGAGGGAACGCGCGGGATCCTGGAACACGTACTTTACCTTCGCGCGGTAGCGGGAAAGTTCCGCGCGGCCGAAGTTTTTGATGTCGGCGCCCCGGTAGCTGATTTTTCCGCCGTCGCTTTCGTACATGCGGACGAGGAGCCTTGCCGTGGTGGTTTTTCCGCAGCCCGATTCGCCGACAAGGCCAAAGCTTTCGTTTTCGCCTATCGTGAACGAGACGCCGTTCACCGCGTAAACAAAACGGCCGAAGCGGCTGAAGAAACCCGCTTCAAGGTTAAAGCGCTTGCGCAGATCGCTGACGGCGACTATCGAATTCATACGGCCGCCTCCGGCGCGATACAGCGCAGCTCGCGTCCGCCGTCCGCCGTGACAAGCGGCGGAACGGCCGCGGCGCATTCGCCGTTTGCCCGGGCGCAGCGCGGGGCAAACGGGCAGCCCGGTTCGGGCTGCGAGGGATCGCAGACGCGGCCCGGAATGGAAGAAAGTCTGCCGCCGGAATAGTGGCTCCCGAAGCGGGGGGACGAGGCGAGCAGCGCCCTGGTATAGGGATGAAAGGGCTGCGCGGTGACAAGGCGCGCGGGCCCCGATTCCATCACGAGGCCGCCGTACATGACGATGATGCGGCCCGAAATTTCGGCGACAAGATCGATGTCGTGGCTGATAAAAATTACCGAAAGGCCGCGCGATTTTTGCAGCGACTTGAGCAGTTCCATAATCTGCTTTTGTATCGTTACGTCAAGCGCCGTGGTCGGCTCGTCGGCGATGAGCAGCTCGCAGCCCTGGGCCAGCGCGAGGGCGATGCCGGCCCGCTGGAGCTGGCCGCCCGAAAACTGGTGGGGAAAGTTGGAAAGCCGCTCCCTGCCGTTATCAAGTCCCGCTTCGGCAAGCAGGGCGGCGGCCCTGTCAAGCGCCGCCGCTTTGGCGATCGACGGATCGCTGTTCCTCAGGGTTTCAAAAAACACCTTTCCCATATTTTGAAGCGGATCCCAGGAACGACCCGGCTCCTGAAAGATCACGCCGATTTTTTTACCGCGGTATCCGGCCGCGCCGGCCCCGGAACCTTCGGACGGCCGCCCCGCGATTTCCTTTCCGTCGTAACGTATGGAACCCGTTACCAGCGCGCTGCGGGGAAGCAGGTCCGGTATGGCGGCGGTACTGACGCTTTTGCCCGATCCGCTTTCGCCCACGACGCCCAAAACTTCGCCCCGTTCCAGAACAAACGAAACGCCCCGTACCGCCTTTACCGTAACGGGACAAGACCCGCGCAGTACGGAAAACTCGACCGCAAGATCCCGCACCTGTAACAGCGGAACCTGTTCCGCGCCGGTTAAACGCTCCGCGGCCTCCGCCTTTCCCCGAACCTTGTTTTCTTTTTTATTTTCTCTTTTACGGCGATAAAACACGGTATGGTAGGGATCGTAAAAATCGCGCAGGCAGTCGCCCAAAAAATTAAACGCCAGGGTAACGGCAAGCAAAAACCACAGCGGGTTAAGAATCCAGGGATAACTGCGCAGATTGTTGAGGGTGGTAATGTCCCGTTTGATCAGCGAACCCCAGCTTACCGCGGGGTCCACAATCCCCAGGCCCAGATAGGAAAGCGTTGTTTCGGTCATGATAAAACCGGGAATCGAAAGGGCGACGCTTACAATGAGGAGGCTTGCCGTTTGGGGGATGATGTGCGAAAAGAGGATCGCGCGGGCGCTCATCATTTCAAGCCGCGCGTTCTGCACAAACTCTTCGCGCTTGATGGCGTGCACCATGCCCCGTATGGTACGCGCCGAACCCGGCCATCCGACCAGCGATAAAATGATCGTAATCATCATGTAAGTCTGCCCCGAATCCATGGAGGCGGACAGGAGCGAACGCAAAAACAGAATCAGATAGAGGCCGGGGATCAGCATAAAAAATTCTGAAAAGCGCATAATGGCCCAATCGGCCGCGCCGCCCGAATATCCGGAAAGGCCGCCGAAGAGGACGGCGAGGACAAGCGAAATCGCCGTGGCGATAAAACCTATGGTCAGCGAGATACGGCTTCCGTAGACAATACGCGAAAAAAGATCGCGGCCCAGGCTGTCGGCGCCCATGAGGAAGAGGGGATAATTTTCAAGGGCCGCCGATTTGTCCGCGTCCAAAAAATCGGCGCTTTCCGCTCCGGTGGTAAAAAGATGGCGCTCCAGGGGAATGAGTCCCCAGAGTTTGTACGGTTCGCCGCGCCCGAAAAAACGCACGCGGTGATGGAGGTCTTTTATCCTGACGTACTTGAAACTGATCGTATTGATCAGGCGCGCCTCCTGGGCCTTGAAGCCCGCCTGGAAGCGCAGGTTCGGCGGATGATAACTCATTTCGGAAAAAGACGTTGTAGGCGCGTAGGGAGCGATAAATTCGGCAAAGAGCATGATAACGTACAGGACCAGGATCACGATCAGGCTCGCCATGCCGAGGGGACGCGCTTTTAAATACGCCAGAAATTTTTTCACCGCCGTCACTCCCTGCCGTAACGGATCCGGGGATCCACAAGAGCGAGGGCGATGTCGGCAAGAACCATGCCGATAAGGACCAGCGCCGAAATAAACATAATGTTGGCCAGAACCAGATTGATGTCTTCCTGGGTGACCGCCTCGTACATGAGCCGCCCGATGCCCGGGTAGGCGAAAATAATTTCGAGAATGAGCGAGCCGGAAAAAAGGCCGGCCAGAAGATTGGCGCTCCCCGTGATGTAGGGATTGAGGGTGTTGCGGAACGCGTGGTGAAAATAAATTCGCCACTCGGCGATGCCCCGCGACCGAAGGCTCGTGATGTAGGGCTGGCCCAGCTGATCGAGCATCGTGGCGCGGATCATCCGCAGGGTTCCCCCGATGCCGCCGAGGAAGGATGCAAGCAGGGGAAGAAAAATGTGATGGGCGTACGAAAACACAAAACGCGCGGGCGCTTCGGAAAAGGGAAACGGCGGATAGGCGGTAACGGGAAAGAGGCCGCTGAGCGAAGCGAAAAGCTGCAGCAGTATGAGCAGCAGCATGCCGGGAAACGCGTGGAGCGTGAGGGCAAAAAACGTAACGGCAAGGTCGGTGCGGGTTCCCGCCCTGGCGGAAAAATACACTCCCAGGATAAAAGAAAAACCGGTTATCAGCACGAGCGAAATCACATTCAGCATGATTGAATTGGCAAGGCGCGAGGCGATTAAAAAAGAAACCGGCGCCCTGGAAATAAGGCTTACCCCCAGATCACGGTGAATAAAAACCCTGCCCAGCCAGGTAAAATACTGCCGGTAAAAAGGCTGGTCAAGGCCCAGCGCCGCCCGCCGCGCTTCGTACTGTTCGGTGTTAAGGCCCTCGCCGCCGCGCTGCATGCGGTTCTGCTGTTCGCTGAACAGCTGCTGCATCATCACCTGATCGACGATATCCCCCGGCGCCAGTTCCATAAGGCCGAAGACGACGAAGCCCAGAATAAAAAGGGTAAGACACATCGTGATAAAACGGCTTGTGATATACGAAAGCAGCGGAAAACGGCGGCGGAAACGGTACAGGGCCGTAACGGCCGTTTTGGCGATCACGGTGAAAATTTTTGTATTCATGGTTTTAGGTAGAGGTAGTCGGCTTTGATGCCGTTGAGATTGTCAAAATAAAAATTTGAAAAATCCCAGCGGTTACGGAGCGCGTAAAAGCTCCGCGAACGAAAGAGCGAAATAACGGGACACTGTTCAATAATAAGGGCCTGATACTCGTCCCAGATTTTTTGCGCCCTGTCACGGTCAATCGTATAAACGCCTTCGTTGTAGAGCCAGTCGATCCGCGCTTCCCACTCGGTAGCGGGAGATTCCTGATTGGGGTACCACATGTGCAGATTTCCCGACGAGGGCCAGACATTGCTTCCCTGCGAGGGGAAAATATTGCCGCCGGAAAGCCCGATAAGGACCGAGTCCCACACAAAGCTGGAAAAAAGGGCGTCGACGAGCTTTTGAAAATCCATTACGCGTATGTTAAGCTTGATCCCCACGCGGGAAAGTTCGTCCCTGATGATAGAGGCGATGTCGTTGAAGACCGTATTTTCCGAAGCAATGGTAAGGTCGAATTCGACCGGAACGCCGCCGCGGTCCCTGAGTACGCCTTCCTGAAGCCTGAAACCCGCGCCGGAAAGCAGTCTGAGCGCCTGGACGGGATCGTACAGATAGGTGTTCCGTATCGAAGGATTGTAAAAGGGATTGGGCGGGGGGAAAAAGTCTGTTTTCGCCTCGGCCAGTCCGCGGTACGCGGCGCTGATGATACGCTCGCGGTTGAGGAGGCAGCTCATCGCCTGGCGGAATTCCTTGACGGTAAACCACGAATACTCGGGCGTTTCTTTCCATATGGGGTTTTGGTTAAAGGTCCAGAAGGCGGCGCCAAGGCTTCCTTCGGCGTCGAATACCGTATAACCGGACGCGTTGTTCACAAGCTCTTCAAGATCCTGGGGACGGGGGCTGAACGAATCGGTCTCGCCGTTTTTGAACATGAGTAACTGGGTGTTTTCTTCGGGAATGATACGCACTATCTCTTCCTCGTAATAGGGAACGGAAAGGCCGGCGGCGTCGCGCTCCCAGTAATCGGGATTGCGTTTAAAGACAAGGCGCTGGCCGGCGCGGTACTCGACGAGGAACCATTTTCCCATTGAGGGGATCAGCGCCGGATCGGTCGAAATTCTGTACAGGTCTTTTATTTCCGCAGCGCCGCCCCGCTTTTTGGCCTCTTCGTACACATGGCGGGGGCCAAAGTCCATATTGGTGGAAAGAAGCGGCTCGGCCACAATACGGGGAAAGTGAAAGACAAAGCGCCGCTCGTCAAGTTTCTCGATGTCGACGTGGGCTTCGCTTCCGTCCTCAAGCAGCAAATACTGCTGGTAATAGGAGGAACTGCCGCAGTCGGGATCGCCTGAAATTTCGTTGTACCAAAAAACCACGTCGTCGCTGGTGACCCTGACTTTTTTGTCCGAGTTGTAATAGGACCAGTAGAGATCGCCGCGCAGGGTGTAGATCACGTCGAGCCTGCCCGCTACTTCGTCAACGATTATTTCGGGGGAAGCGATGCGGGGAACCCATTCGCGCTTTAAGGGATTGTAGTCGATAAGGTAGTCGGTCATCGCGCCTACAATGGACGCGGTCGGCATGTCGGTTTCGGCGATGAGGTGGTTAAAGCTTTTCGGATCGGCGGTAATCACCGAATTCATGACGCCGCCCAAAACGCCCGGAACAAAGGCTTCGCCGCGGTACGGTTTGCTGGTGGTTTTGGCAAGCAGCTCGTTAAGGCCTTCGGCGCTGAGGGCGCGGTATTCGGCCAGGGTGATTTCCCGGGTTCCGCAGGCGGCGAGGAAGAACAGCAGAACGGCCGCAAGTCCGGCAAGCGCGTTTCGCCCGTTTGACATAGGAAACAGCCTAGCACGGATGGACGGTTACGGCTACCGTACCCGATCGCCGCCGCCGCTTTAACGCGGCGCGTATCACCTTTTAAAAAACTGTGATAGCGTCTGTAGGTATGTGTAAACCCCCGTTTGAGCGGCTTGCTCCTTTTATCAGGGAATACATTTTTCGCGAAAAGTGGCGGTCCCTGCGGCCCGTTCAGGAAGCGGCTGTCGGGGCCCTTTTCGACACCACGGACAATCTGCTCGTTGCCGCGGGAACGGCCTCGGGTAAAACCGAAGCCGTCTTTTTTCCGCTGCTTTCCGTACTCGCTTCTTCTTCCGGCGGAAAACAGGGCCCCAGACCGACGGCCCTCTGCATCAGTCCCCTCAAGGCGCTGATCAACGATCAGTACGAAAGGCTTACGCGCATGGTCCGTACCGAAGGCGGGGAGAGTCCGGTCAGAATATGGCGCTGGCACGGCGATGTGGGCGCCGATCACAAAAAACAATTTACCGAATCGCCCGAAGGGATTCTGCTGATCACGCCCGAATCGCTGGAAGCGCTGCTCCTGCGTTACGCGCGAAGACTCGATGAATTTTTCGGCGCGCTGTTTTTTATCGTGATTGACGAGGTTCATGTTTTTATGGGAAGCGACCGCGGATCGCAGCTGCTCTGCCAGCTCGCGCGTATTGAAAACGGCGTGGCGGCGCGCGGTTTCAGGCGGCGGCGCATAGGTCTTTCCGCCACGCTGGGAGATTACGGGGGGGCGAAAAAATTTCTCGCGCTGGGAAGCGGGGCGCCGTCGGCGCTTGTTATCGGCGGCGAAACAAAACTCGCGGGCAGAAAAATCTCTCTGGCCCTTGACGCCTTCAATGATTCCGGCGTTTTTTACCGCGCCCTTTACCGGCAATGCCGTGACAGGCGGGCGATTATTTTTACCAACAGCCGCCTTGAAGCGGAAGAAATTATGGCGGCCCTGCGTAAACTGGGGAAGCGGCTTGGCGAGGCGGATATTTTCCACATTCACCACGGCAGTGTTTCGGCGGCGCAGCGCGGCGAGGCGGAGGCGACGCTCAAACACGGCGAAGGCCCCGTGGTTGCCGCCGCGACGGCGACGCTGGAACTGGGCATCGATATAGGCGATCTGGACCGGATCATACAAATCGGGCCGCCCTGGTCGGTGTCGGCTTTTGTGCAGCGCATAGGCCGTTCGGGACGGCGGAGCGGCAGGGCCGAAATGTACTTTGCCCTGATGCAGGCGGAAGCCCTTACGGGAAGTGATTTTTTGGGAGGCGATCCGCGGCCCGCGGCGCTGCCCTGGGATTTGCTGAGGACGATTGCCGTGCTCGAACTCTACCTCGGCGAACGGTGGATCGAAGAGCCCGCTGAAAAGCCGCTTCCTTTCAGCCTCCTTGTCCACCAGATCCTCGCGGCCCTTGCCTCGCTGGGAGAACACCGGCCGGAAGCGCTTGAGCGCCGCATACTTCGTTTTCCGCCCTTTGCGAAAATTTCCGCCTCCGACTTTCACCTGCTGCTGCGTCATCTTGAACGCTGCGGCATGACCGGAAAAACCGAAGAGGGCGGCCTGATCCTCGGGCTTGAAGGGGAACGGATCGTCAACAGGCACGGTTTTTATTCGGTATTCACCGGCGAGCGGCAGTACCGCGTGCTGTTTGAGGGAAACGAACTGGGAACGATCAACTTTGCCCCCGCGCCGATGAGCGTGATCACCGTGGGCGGACGCTATTGGCAGGTGGACCGCGTCGACGGCTTCCGCGGGGAAATCGCCGTAAGCGCCACCGGCGACTCGGGCAGCGAGCGGATCTGGCGGGGGCGGGGCGGCGGCATTCACCGCCGTATCGCGCAAAAAATGTACGCCCTGCTCGCCGGCGGCGCGTCCGCGGACGCCTTTCCCTACCTCAGCCCGTCCGCCCGCGCGTCTCTGGACGCGGGGCGGGCGGGAGCCCGCGAATGGGGGCTCGCGGGAAAGGCTCTTGTCCCCGGGGCGGCCGGCGCGGGGGCGGACGCGGGTGTACGGGAATTTTTTCTGTTTCCCCGCGAAGGCAGCGCCGGTACGCGCACAATCGACTTTTTTTTACGCGACGGCGCGGTACGGCAAAAATGCGGCATACTCCGTTCTTCGCTTTCGGAAAACGGAATTTATTTTACCGTGGAAACCCGCCTCGGCGAAACGGCGTTTCGCGCGGCGCTGGTCCGGGCGCTGCGCGCTTTTTCCGTTCCCGAAACCGGCGTCGACGCCCCCTATACGGACAAGTACGACTATCTGCTGCCCCGCGAGTTACTGGCAAAACAGTACGCGGCCAATATGCTTGAAAGCGAAGCCCTGGGGCGGCTGGAAAAATTACTGGACGTTTCTGCCCCTTGACAATTTTTACGCGGCGGGTTAGTCTCGACTGAACGGGGTGCTGGATAGTTCCGGCTGAGAGGAAGCGGCTTGACGCTTTAAACCCTGAACCTGATCCGGATAATGCCGGCGGAGGGAAGCTGACGCGCATGAAGACATGAGCCCCCGCTTTCCGGCGGGGGCTTTTTTGTCGCCCGCCTTCCCCGCGTGCCGGACTGTTTCGGACATTCCGTACATCGGATATGACGCGTTGAAGCGCGGGAGGAAACCATGGAAAAACAGCCGGAAGCAAGCCTTGCCATACAGGTGCTTCCCAAAACGGCAAGCGGGGAAGAGCTGATCCGCATCGTGGACGCCGTGATCGCCTACCTGAAAGGAACGGGGCTGACAACCTTTGTCGGCCCCTTCGAGACGACGGTCGAAGGGGACTTTGAAAAGCTCTGCGAAGTTGCCCGCGAATCGCAGCTGCTCTGCATACGGGAAGGCGCCGATTCGGTTTCCGCCTATATGAAGTGGGCGTACAATCCCCGCGGCGGCGTATGGTCCATTGACAAAAAAGTCGCCAAACATCATGGCTGAGCGCGTAAAGCGGCGTATCGGCGAAACCTGGCCCGCCGCGCTGTTCGGCGTCCTTATTCTCGCGATCTGGCAGGCCGTGAGCGCGGCGGGCCTCGTTCCCGGCTATATGCTTCCCGGCCCGCTGCGTATAGGCGCGGCCTTTGCCGCCGACTTTCCCCTGCTGATGCGGCATCTGTCCCGTACGCTTTCGGAGGCGGCGGCGGGCCTCGCCCTGGCGCTGGTTTTTTCCTTCGTCCTTGCGGTTCTTATGGACGCGAACAGGTTTTTGCGGAACGCGCTTAATCCCCTGCTTCTTCTTACCCAGACCGTACCGGTCATTGCCCTCGCGCCGCTTCTGATACTGTGGATGGGTTACGGGGCCGCGCCAAAAATCACGCTGATCTTCATCACCTGTTTTTTTCCCCTTACCGTGGGCATACTCGGCGCTTTCAGCCATACCGACGAGGACGCCCTGCGGCTGCTTAAATCCATGGGGGCGAAGCGGCGGCAGATCTATCGCTATATCAAAATCCCCGAAGCGCTGCCGGCGTTTTTTTCGGGGCTCCGCATTTCCGCCTCCTATTCGATCATCGGGGCGGTTATCTCCGAATGGCTGGGAGGGGAGGCGGGTCTGGGCGTTTACATGATACGCGTCCGCAAATCCTATTCGTTTGACCGCATGTTCGCCGCGATATTCCTCGTGGCGTTTCTGAGCCTTGCGCTGATCGGCCTTGTCGCGTTTATCGAAAAAATTTGCATGCCGTGGAAACGGACTATAAGTGAAGGAGATCGCTCATGAAGAAAATTATCGCCGTCATCGCGGCCCTTGTTCTGGCGGGCTGCGGAACAAAAACACGGAGCGGGCATGTCCGCGTGGTACTGGACTGGACGCCCAACACCAACCACACGGGGCTGTACGCGGCCCTGGAGAAGGGATGGTTTGCCGAAGCGGGACTGGAGGTGGAGATTCTTATGCCGCCCGAAGACGGCGCTCTGGTACTGCTTGCTTCGGGCAGGGCCGAATTCGCCGTGGACTTTCAGGAATCGCTGGGGCCCGCCATTGCCCGCGCGGACGGCGCGCTGCCGGTAACGGCTGTCGCGGCGGTGATCAGCCACAACACTTCGGGGCTGATGTCTCTTTCGTCGAGCGGCATCAGGCGGCCCCGCGACCTTGAGGGGAAACGCTTCGCCTCCTGGGAAACGCCCCTCGTGACCGCCGTGATCAAAGACATCGTCGAAAGCGACGGCGGCGATTTCAGCGCCGTCAGCATGATCCCCAACACGGCGACCGACGCGTTCTCGGCGCTGCAAACCGACATCGATTCGATCTGGATCTACTATGCCTGGGACGGAATTGCCGCCGCAATCAAAGGCGTTGACATCGATTACCTCGACCTGGGAACGATCAAGGCTGAACTGGACTTCTACACTCCGGTCTATGTTACCAACAGCGAATGGGCCGCCGCCAACGGAGCGGAGGCAGGGGCGTTTCTCAAGGCGTTAAGCCGCGGCTACGAATTCGCCAGGGAAAATCCCGTGGAAGCGGCTGACATACTTTTAAAATACGCGCCGGAACTTGACCGCGAACTTGTCGTCAAAAGCCAGGAGTATCTGGCGGGCCGCTATCAGGGGGACGCCGCGCGCTGGGGCGAGATTGACGGAGAACGCTGGGGCGCTTTTTACCGCTGGATGTATTCACGCGGCCTCCTTGAAACCGACATCGGCTCAGGCGGCTTTACCAACGAATACCTCCCGTAAAACGCGAATGAATGACGGTCCCGTTTTCGCCTGCGAACATGTTACCAAACGCTACCTTTCCGAGCCGGTGGTCCAAAATATTTCGCTGGCCCTTGAACGCGGCGGAATCATTTCGCTGCTGGGGCCTTCCGGCGTGGGAAAGACGACGCTGTTCAATGTCCTTGCCGGAGTTGATCTTCCCGACGAGGGAAGGATATTTCTTGAGGGCGCTGACATCACCGGACTTTCCGGCAGGGTGAGTTATATGATGCAGAAGGATCTGCTCATGGAATACCGCAGCGTACTGGACAACGTGATTCTGCCCCTGCTTCTGCGCGGCGAAAAAAAGAAGAGCGCCCGCGAAAAGGCCGCCGCTTTTTTTCCCCGCTTCGGCCTTGGCGGCTGTGAAAAAAAATATCCCCGCCAGCTTTCCGGCGGCATGCGCCAAAGGGCGGCCCTGCTGCGCACCTGCATGACGCAGGGTCTGGGAGGCGCGCCGGCCGGGGCGGCGGTGATTCTGCTCGATGAGCCTTTTTCCGCGCTGGACGCCCTGACCCGCGCCGACATGCAGGGATGGTTTTTGGAGATCGCCCGATCCCTGCGCCTTTCGGCCGTCTGCATCACCCACGACGTGGACGAGGCGCTTACCCTTTCCGACAGCGTCTATATCCTTAACGGCCGTCCGGCGGCTCTGGGCGGCCGTTTCGATACAGGCGGCAAAAATTATGCCGAACGCGCCGTGATTAAAAACGAAATCCTCAGGGCTGTGCGTAACGGCCGGCCCGGTTTCGGCTTTTCGGCGCGTTAGGGCGCTGTGTCGCCGGGCGTATTGCCGCCGATCACGCCGCCGTTAACAGCCGATCCGTCAAAAACTGAAACTGGCGTAAAGTTCTTCGGGGTTTGCCGCCTGCACGCGGCAGTCGTCCCTTTTAATCAGCTCGTAGAAATCAAGGTCCTCGTCGTCCTTTAAAATATTGAGGAGGCCGATAAAATCGCGGGTGATCTCGCGGGGCGTGATCAGTTCCGCCGCGCCCGGGACGGAATAGGCAAGCTCCATAAAGGCGCGGATTTCGTCTTCGCCGATCCAGCTTTCATAATTGTGGTGAATGGAATGAATTTCGACGAGGCGTTCCAAAAGCACAAACACTTCTTCGTTTGCCAGCTGGGTCAGGCGCAGGACGGGGCTTCCCCAATCGGCGTGTCCCATGCGGACAAAGCGGCTTTCTTCCAGACGGCTCCGCAGGGCGGGATAACTGGCAAGGCCGCGCCGGGGGTCGTCGATAAACTGGGGCGTTCCCGCCATAAGAAAACCGAGCGAAGCGGCCCTGCCCTGGGTAATGTCGTTAAAAATGGCAAGGAGTTTTTCGTAGTTGTTTTCCCGCGAAACACGGTTGGTAATTTTGAAGAGGTTGACCCCCTCGTCAATAAAAACGAGCAGTCCCCGGTAGCCGATCCGCGAAACAAAGGCGGCAAAGAGTTTAAGGTGATCGTACCAGTTGTGATCGCCTATAATTTCGCCGACGGGAAGTTCCCGCCTGGCCTCCGTTTTGCCCGAATATTCGCCGCGGAACCAGCGCAGGGCGGCTTCTTTTTTACCGTCGTCCCCCGCGCTAAACGCCTTGAAGTAGGCGGCGGCGGCGGCGGCAAAATCGAAGCCGTGGGAATACGCTTCCATTTCCGAAATTACCTGGAACAGCTTCCATTCGACCCGCGAAGCGTATTCGCGCTCTTCGCGGGAATAACCGTCGCGTATCGTTTCGGCCTGTACGGAACTTATCCATTTTTGAAGCATTCCTTCGAGCGCGCCGCCGTCGGGGCGGACCTTCGTGGAAAGGCGCTGCATCAGTTCGCGGTAGGTCGCGCGTCCCGCTCCGGCGGAACCGGCAAGCCGTTTGTCGGGCGACAAATCGGCGTCGACGACGACAAAATCTTTTTCCATCGCGTAATTCCGTATCGCCTGGAGAAAAAAACTTTTGCCCGATCCGTAACGGCCGGTAATAAAACGGAAAGCCGCGGCCCCGCCGGCGATGTAATCAAGATCGTCCAGAACGGTTTCAATTTCTTTTTTGCGTCCCACGGCTATGTACTCAAGTCCCACGCGGGGTACGACGCCCGCCTGGAGCGAATTGAGGACGGCCTGGCTTATCCGCCGGGGGATTTCCATGACATCAGTATAGTCTTATATTCGGCGGAGATCGAGTACCCGCTTTCGGAATCGGGGGCGTTCGTGTCGACAAGCAGATCCCCGAAACGCGCCTCAAACGCCGTGTTAATCTCGTCGACGCGCATTTCAAAACCGCTTTCGCGCGCCGGTCCGTTGCCGTCCAGCAGGCTCATGACGACGCCGCGCTGATCGCCGTCAAGGCTTCGCATAAAAGCGCCCATCGAGGAAGGGTCCGGTTTGCGGTACGCTGAAAAAGCGAGCTGTTTCGGTTTTGCCCTGTTTTCCCCGCCGTGACGCGGACGGGCGCTTTTGGTTTTGGCGTCGTCGACGCTCAGCAGATCACGCACTTCGTCCGATTCCCTGCGGAGGCTTTCGATCAGTTCGGCCTCAAGGCTGACAGGCCGTCCCATGCGCCCGCCGGAAAGGGGGTTGGCGCCGGTATCGCGGGCAAGGGCGGCCAGCGTGTCGATGAGGGGCCGGTGGGCCGAGAAGGCCGGCCAAAATACCGTGTACGATGAACGGCCGGCGTTCGGAATATCGGCGAAGGCCTGTACCTCGATTTTACTCAGGGCCGGCGGAAAAAAGAATTCAAAAAAACTTTTATCCTGGCGGGTCCGGAGCTGCCGGTCGATTTCGCCCAGGGCCGCGCAGAAGTTTTCGGCAAAATCCGGCCGCTGCGCGCTCCGCTCGCGTATCCGCGCCGGAACGAGGGAGGCGACCAGATCAAAGCGCGCGGCAAAAGCGGGGGGCCTTTCCCAGGCTTCCTCCACAAAGAGCCGGCAGCGGATCAGGTCGCCGAGCGCGCGCAGCTGTTCACCGGAAACGGAAGACGCGGGATCTTCCGCGTCAAACACGCCGTCCGGTTCCGCCGCCAAAAGGGGCAGCGCTTCCTTTTCCAGATCGTAGATGATCATAAAGTCGACGATGGCGCGAAGCAAAAAACCGCGCGGCGAAAACGCGGAAGACGAATTCTTCGCGCCGAATTCATGGTACAGCTCGCGCAGTTTCTGGAAGGTTTCCATACGGCCTTCGCGGCCCATGCCCAGGACCAGCTCGCGGACGTAGACGCGGAGGTAGGCCTCTTCCGCCGCCCCCGCAAAGGACGACGCGCTCCGGTATCTGCCGCCGCGGCAGTAGTCCCGCCAGCGGAAAAAGGCCGCGCGTCCGGCGCGGTCAAAAGCGGCGAATTGTCCGGTTCCGCCGCGCAGGGACGCCTCCGCGCCCTTTCCCGTCTCGTACCAGCAGTTTTGTTCGTCGCGAAAGTCGGCGGGCGTAAGGCCGCTGAATTTGGAGTTGACGGCAAAAATTCCCCGCGCCGCGGTTTTGACCCGCCCTTCCCCGGCCTGCCGCGCCATACCCAGCCGTTCCGCCGCTTCGGGGCCGATGTGGGCGCGGAAATCCGCCGTCAACAAGGTTTGCGCGGCGGAACCGCGCGCGGCCGGTACGCCGGGCAAAGCCTCGCCGTCCGCGCGCCAGAGCCAGGGAGTTTCACGGCAGAGTGAAAAATGACCGGAACGAAAGAGAAAGCTTTGCCCAAGAAGCGCCGTCCGCTCCGCGTCCGCTTTTTTTCGCGCCCGGGAATCTTGCCGCGCGGGGACCTTTCCGATGATCACGCCGAGTTTGAGGGCGGCGCGTAATTCGGCAAGGGGCGGGGAGGCCTCCCGCGCGGAGCGGCTGTCAATCAGCAGGGCAATGTCGGTTTTGATTTTTCCCGCGGGCGGCATATCCTCGTACAGGACGATGCCCAAAGCGCCGCCGGCGGACGACAACACCGGCGCGCCCCCCAGTTCCCAGTTTACGGGAATCCCTTCTTCCCGCGCGGCAAAGGGGGCGGCTTCGCTTAAATGCCGTTTCAGGACATCCCCGAAAAACGCCCTGTCCATAAATACCAGACGCCTGCCCCCGTCCGTTTCCCGCAAAAAGCGTATATACGCCGCCAGCGCTTCGGCCCGCTCCGGCGGCCACAGCACCCCGCCCGAAAGGCCGTAACCCCGCAGCCACTCAAGCTGCGCGTGGAGAAAAGCGCCGCCGGAGGATTGCGGCGGCGGCTTTTCAAGTTCCACCGAAGCCGCGAAAAGCGCCGCCGCGCCCGCCCGGCCCGGCAGCGCGCCGCCCAGCAGTTCCCCCGCGCCCAGGGCGAGGGGTTTGATCACTTCGCCGCCCAGATAACGGCCCAGCTCGCCTATGCCCAGCGCCGCCAGTTCCGAACGGCTTAAGGGGCCGTCTGCGCCGGCAAGTTCTTCGGAGAGGGCCCTGGCGGAAAAACGCCGGCCGCCGGCGGCGATAACCGGCATCCCCCAGGCGGAACCCACGCCGCGCCGGTCAACGAGCGGCATGGCGCGGAGTACGAGACTGGCTGCTGTCCTTGCCGGCGATCCCATTCTTTACTTCTCCGCTTACATAGTATACATTCGCCGCGAAAGGTGGTATCCTTTTTCGATACATGAATCTTGAAGCCTTCATACTCGGCTGCGGGGGAATGATGCCCCTGCCGGGCCGTCATTTGACATCCGTGCTGCTGCGCCGTGAAGGGGAGCTTTTTTTATTTGACGGCGGCGAAGGCACCCAGGTATCCCTGCGCCGCCTCAACCTTCGCTGGAAAAAGATTTCGGCGATTTTTGTAAGCCACACCCACGCCGATCATGTTACCGGTATTCCGGGCCTTCTTATGCTTTCGAGCCAGGTAGACCGCGACGACCCGCTCTTTATCTACGGCCCGCCGCGCATTGCCGAGTACGTTGAAACAAGCCGGCGGGTTTTGGATATGTACATCAACTACGAGATCGTCGTCAGGGAAATTGACGCGCCGGGGATTGTTCACCAGGGCGAAGGTTTCCGCATACGCGCCTTTAACCTGCGGCACACCAAACCCTGTCTGGGCTACACGCTGGAAGAAGAAGGCCGCCCGGGTATCTTTCATCCCGAAAAAGCAAAGGATCTGGGCGTACCCGTCGGGCCGCTCTGGGCAAAATTGCAGGCGGGGGAAAACGTCGAACTGCCGGACGGCGCGCTGATCCATCCGCGCCAGGTGCTGGGCCCGCCGCGTTCGGGCCGCAAGTTCAGTTTTGTTACCGACACCCTGGCGTTTCCCGAAATCGCCGCCGAGGTGGCGGGTTCCGATCTCTTTGTCTGCGAAGGCATGTTTGAAAGCGATCTGGAAGAAAGCGCCCGCGAAAAAAAACACATGACGGCGGTCCAGGCGGCGCGTATCGCCGCCGCCGCCGGAGGGATAGGCAGACTCGCCCTCATTCATTACAGCCCCCGTTACAACGAGTACAACCTCAAGGGCCTTTTGGCCGAAGCGCAAAAGGTCTTTCCCCCGACGGTGCTCTCGCGGGATCGCATGGTCTTTCCGATTGAATACACGGATTGATACGGGAGAAGGTGTTACGCTTTGCGCAAGTTCCGCTTTGCGTCCGGGGCGGAATGCGCGGGTTTTTTAACAGGGAGATAACAGGAGAAATATGATACAAGTCGAAAACATCAGCAAACGCTACGGCGATGTCGAGGCGGTCAGGGACATTTCCTTTACCGTTGACGCCGATCAGGTTTTGGGGTTTCTCGGCCCCAACGGGGCGGGAAAAACCACGATCATGAAAATACTTACCGGTTACCATTTTCCCGATTCGGGAACGGTTACGGTCGAGGGTTTTTCGGTAACCGAAGATTCCGTGGAAGTAAAAACACGGACCGGCTACCTTCCCGAAAGCGTCCCCCTCTACCATGACATGACCGTCGAAGAATACCTTGTCTTTATGGCGCGGGCGCGTCTTGTTGACAAAGAAAAACAGGCGGCTGCGGTGGAAGACAGCGTCGCCGCCTGCGGCCTTGGGGCGGTGCGGGGAAAATTGATCGACACGCTTTCCAAAGGCTACAAACAGCGGGTCGGCCTTGCCCAGGCGATCATCCACGATCCGCCGGTTCTTATTCTCGACGAACCCACTTCGGGCCTCGATCCCAATCAGATCATCGAAATCCGTTCGCTCATCAAAGATCTGGGAAAGCGCAAGACGGTGATACTTTCCACCCATATTTTGCAGGAAGTGGAAGCGGTCTGTTCGCGGGTTCTCATACTCAACGAAGGCCGCATCGCCGCCCAGGGCACGCCCGAAGAAATTGCCACTTCGCTCAAGGGCGGCGACACCTGGGAACTTCTTTTAAAGGGAACGGACGTAAGGGGGAAGTTTGCCCGCCTCGCGCCCGCGATCAGTCCCGAAGTGCGGGAACAGGACGGCCTTTGCGGCGTGAGCTTTTTCCTTTCCGCCGGTTCAGGCGGTCCGGGCGGCGAAGAAATTTTTGACTGGGCGGTGGGGGAGGACCTCAAGATACTCGGCATGAACCGCCGCAAACTTTCCCTGGAGGATATTTTTGTGAAACTTACCGGCGACGAAGGCGATACCGGCAAAAAAGACCAAGGGGGCGAGGCATGAAAACCAGCGCGCTGTCAAAGGCTCTGATCCTTGCCAAAAAGGAATTTTACACTTTTTCCTACGCGCCGGCGTTTTACGGAATCTGCCTTTTCTTTACCCTCTTCTGTTCGATCTGGCTCTACTTTTTGCAGCGTTATTTTGTTATGAATATGGCAAGCCTGCGGCCCTATTTTTCGGCCTTTCCCGTCGCCTATATTCTGGTGATTCCAATGATCACGATGAAGAGCTGGGCCGAAGAACGCAGGCTCGGCAGCATGGAACTGCTCCTTACCATGCCCTATTCGGAATGGGACCTCGTGCTGGGCAAATTCCTTTCCGCCCTGGGCGTTGTGGCGGTACTGCTGATACTCTCGCTGCCCGTGCCCCTGAGCGTTATGCCCCTGGGCCGCTTTGACGCGGGGAGCGTCGCCGGCGAATACCTCGGGGCCCTCCTCCTCGGCGCCGCCGCGTCGGCGCTGGGCCTCCTTCTCTCCAGCCTCTCGAAAAACCAGGCGGGGGCTTTCCTGGGAAGCGCCGCCGTACTTCTCTTTACGATGCTGATCAACCAGCTGGCCATGAGCTTTCAGCTTCCCCGCGCGGCCGCCGGCGTCATCAACTTTATTTCCCTGTCCTTTCACTTTGACAGCTTTGCCAAAGGAATTATCGACACCAGGGATTTGGCCTTTTTTGTGACAAGCACGGTGTTGTTTTTATTTCTCAATACCCGTGTGATACTCTTCAGGAAGTGGACATGACCAAAAAACAGCAAATACTCTTAAGCGCGCTCAGCGTTGTCGTGATGCTGCTGCTGATTCTTCTGACGCGCCGCGTCTGGTTCCGCCTCGATCTTACCGCCAACAAGGCGTACACCCTTTCCGCCGCGTCAAAAAAACTGCGCGGCGAAATCGGCGAGACCGTGCGGCTTACCTACTATCTTTCCGACAAGCTGCGCTCGATAGATCCCGCTCCGGCGGAAATCGCCGATTTCCTTCGTGAATACGAAGCGGGCTCCGGCGGCGCCGTTCAGGTCGCCGTCAAAGATCCCGCTTCGTCGACCGGCGCGGCGGAGCGTTACGGCCTCCAGCCCCAGCAGCTGCAGAATGTCGAGGCCGACGAGGCAAGCTTCTCCATGGTGTATTCGGGCATTGTGATCGAGTACCTCAACAAGGCCGAAATTCTCCCCTGGGTGTTTTCGTTTGACACGCTGGAATACAATGTAACCAGCCGTATCCGTTCCCTTCTGAGCGGGAAGAAGCGCGAGCTTGGCGTACTGGCGCCGGAAGCGCAAAGAAACTGGAGCGAGTATTACGGCTTCTTTAACCAGGTCCTTTCCCAATCGGGCTTTTCCGTGCTGCCCCTCTCCGCCGCCGATGAAATTCCCGACACCCTTCCGGCGCTCCTCGTGCTGGGCGGCGCGGAGGAATTGTCCGGCGCGGCGCTGTACCGCATCGACCGTTACCTGCAGCTCGGCGGACGTATTCTTTTTATGGAAGAAACGGTACAGGTCGATCTTTACGGTTCCTGGGAAGCCCGCCCCAAAGAAGACAGGGGGCTTTTGGGAATGATTTCATGGTACGGCGCCACGCTGGAAAGCGGCCTCGTTCTTGACAGGGCGGCTCTTCCCATGCCCTATCAGGACCCCGCCACCGGCGAGATGCGCCTTATCCGCTACGCCCCCTGGGTGGGCGTACTCGGCGAAAACGCCGGGGACCATATACTTACCGGCGCCTTCGGCGGCGCGGATCTGTTCTGGGCAAGCCCCATTACGATAACGGCCGAAGCGGAAAAGGTTAAGGCGGAAATTCTGTTCACTTCGACCGATCAGGCCTGGCTCATGACGCGCGACTTTGTGGTCAGGCCCGAAATGAGCCCGCTCTTTAACGCGGAGGAAGAAGAGACCCGCGGGAAGCGCATACTTGCCGTCGCCCTGGAAGGCCGCTTTCCCAGCTGGTTTGCCGGACAGGAGAAGCCCGCGCCGGAGGGCGGCGAGTGGGAAGGCGATGAATGGCGGGAAACGGCGACGGCGCTTCCCGATATGCCGGACGAGGCGAAGGAAGCGCGGATCATCGTCATCGGCGACGCGGACATGGGCGGGGCGCTGGTTCAGTACACCCAGACACAGTCGCCGCTTAACTTTAACTTTTTGCTCCAGGCCGTTGACTGGCTGGGCAACGACGATGATATTGTCGGAATCAGAAACCGCCAGACCGGTACGGGCCGTCTTGATAAAATACAGGATGAACTGGCGCGCGCGCGGGCCATGAACTTTTCGCGGGTTCTTAACGTTTTTATCGTGCCCCTCGCCATTCTTGTCTTTGGCGTTTTCCGCATGATGAACCGGACGAAGCGTATACGCGGCGGGCGCGGCGGCAAAAACACTCCGCCCAAAGCGCGGGACGCTTCCGCAAAGGAGGAAACCGGACATGCAGTATCGTAAAAAAATTACCGTCCTTGCCGCAAGCGCGGTACTTTTGGCGCTGCTCTATACGCTTACGCTGGTTTTTGATCCCGCGCGGGTAAACGAACGGAACGCCGCGTTCAGCTGGCTTGGCGGAGATTCCCGCGATCTGATCGACCGCCTTGAAATATACCGGGGAAGCGAAACGCCTTTTATCGTGACGCTTAAAAACGGCGCGTGGGTTTCGCCTTTGGGAGACGGTTCCGTTGACGCGCCGGTTAAACAGGGCAGGGTCGACGAACTGCTGCGGCTGCTGACCACGCGGGGCGCTTTTCCGCGCCGCGGTTCTTCCGCCGCTTCGTACGGGGAACTCGGTCTTGACGACGACGGAACGCGCCTTGTGCTTAAAGGCGGCGCGGGGCTGCCGCTTCTGGAACTGATTGTCGGCAAAGAGGACTCCGCCGGCGGCGAAGTTTTTTTGCGCCGGCGCGGTGAGGCCGTGTTCCGTTCGGGCGAACGCCTGATTGCGAGCTATGTCAACGGAAACCGCAGCGACTGGTACGATCTTAAACTCTTTGGCCAGTACGAGACGCCTCCCGTGGACAGGATTCAGCGCGTACGGATCATGGACGGCGGGGAATCAACCGCTTTTTCGCGCGGCGGCGGCGCGTGGCTTTTCGAAGACGGCGGCGCCGTTTCGCCCGACAGGGCCGAATCGTATCTGCGTTCTTTTTTCGAAAGTTCCGGCGAGGATTTTGTCTACCCCGCCGATTTTGACGAAAGCGGGACGTCTGTTACCCTTGAGCTGGGAGACGCTTCGGTGATTACCGTACGCTTCGGCGTCCCGCTTGACGAAAGCGGAAAGCGGCTCGCGCTGGCGTCCGGCAAACCCTACGCTTACCTGCTTCCCCAGTGGACCGTTTCGAGGCTCCTCCGGGACAGGGCTTTTTTCCGCGGGGACTGATTCGTTGCGAAGGGTTCATGCCCCGCAAGCCCTGGCGGAATTTGCGGCCCTGGCCCGGGAACTACGGAAACGGAAAGCTTCCCCCATGGTTCCCATCCGCGTGAAACCGGAGACGCTGGAAAAATACAAAGCTCTGGGCCGCGATGTCCGATGTGCT
>JAITBL010000146.1 GCA_031283575.1 Treponema sp.
GGTCTTTGTGTCTTGCGGTATTCTCCATGATTCGGTTGAGACGGGCTTCCGGCTTTTCCGTGCGCATAACAGCCCCCCTCAACTCACCGTTCAGGGGCGTACTAAAGCGAAGATTTAATGAAGAAAAAACCCTGTTGTTATTCCCTAGTATTCCTATCGGAATACGGGGGGGGGGGGGGGTAGATGGGTCCTGTTGTTACCTGTGGAGCGGGCATGGTGTTTCCGAAGGCGCCGGGGCTGCCACCACAGGATAAACCGCTGTACATGGCGGAAAGTGTACCATAGCCATGAAAAGGTGTCAAACATGCAAAGCAAGCCGCCGCGCCCCCTGAAAAATATGCCATAAACAGGATAACATGCTATCATTGTTCCATGTCCCTTAACTGGAAAGAAATCAACCTGATACTTTCGGAGCTGGATCTCGAGGGCGCGCAAATCCAAAAGGCCGTGCAAAGTTCTTACGACGTGCTGGTCCTCCATGTCAGAAACAGGGCCAGGACCGCGCCTGTTCTGATTTCGCTGGGGGCGGGGGCCTGCCGTATCCACGAAACCTTCCGCGCCGCGCCGAAGAGCGAAAAACCCCTGCGCTTTGGGGAATTTCTCAAGTCGCGTATCGTCAACGCCTGGATCGAGGAAGCGGCGCAGCTGGGAGACAACCGCATTATACGCCTGACGCTGCGGCGGGGCCGGCTGCGTTACCGTGTTTATATCCGCCTCTGGTCCAACGCCGCCAATGTGATCGTGACGGATGACGAGGGGCTGATCCTTGACGCGATGCGGCGGCTCCCCCGCCGGGGCGAAATTTCGGGCGGCCGCTATACGCCGGAGGAGGCGGCGGATACACGGGGAGCGCGGGAATACGCCGTGCGGGATTTTCCGGATACGGGGGCCGGCGTTTCCTTTAACGAAAAGATCGACGCGTGGTACGCCGGGCACGGCGGCGCGCTTTCGCTGGAACAACTGCGGGAACAGCTGCGAAAAACCCTTGAAGGCAGCAGGGGCCGTCTTGCCGCGTCGCTTGAGCGGCTGCGGGAAAAGGAAGGCGAATACGCCGCGGCGGACAGAAACCGTGAATACGGCGACATCATTATGTCCCATCCCGGCGGCGTGAACGGCGGATCAGAATGGCTTGAGACGGAAGACTTTGAAGGCAGGCCCCTACGGATAAAAATAGACGGCACAAAAAGTCCGGTACAAAACGCCGAACGGTACTATGAACAGTACCGCAAGGCAAAGAACGGCCTTGAGGAAGTACGAAAAGAAATCGCCGCCGGCGAAGCGGAATTCAGGCGTCTTGAGGCGGTCGAACAAAGGCTCCTTGAAGAAAACAATCTGCTGATCCTTGAGCGGCTGCTCAAAAAAGTCAGGCGCGGCGCGGATCTTGACGCGGGCTTAAAGGGCGGCGCGGCAGGACCGGCCAAAAAGCGGCCGGGGCTGGCCTTCCAAAACGGCGACTGGCTTATCCTCGTCGGGCGCGACGCCAAAGAAAACGACGAACTCCTGCGCCGTCACGTCAGGGGGAACGACCTCTGGCTTCACACGCGCGATTATTCGGGTTCCCATGTGTTCATCAAACAGCGCGCCGGAAAAAGCGTCCCGCTGGACATTTTGCTTGACGCGGGAAACCTTGCCCTCTTTTATTCCAAAGGCAGAAACAACGGCGAAGCCGATCTCTACTACACGCCGGTTAAATACCTGCGCCGCGTAAAGAACGGCCCCAAAGGGCTTGTGATTCCCACACAGGAAAAAAACCTTCACATCAAGCTTGACGAGACGCGCCTTGAGCGGCTGGCGCGCAAATAGGGCCGCGGGTTATTTTGAAAGCCCCGCCACCGCCGCGCCAAAAAGCGAGGCCTGTTCCACCGGCGTGATAAGATAGGAGCGCGGCTTTTCCCTGTTCAGCATGATATGAAGGGCCGATTCCAGGGCTTCGCGTACGCCGCGGTAAACCACATAGGTGGTGCCTTCCACGGCAACGCGCACCGGCGAAAAGGGATCAAATCCCGCGCCCATGCGCTCCACGGCGGCGGCAACCACGGCGGCGGCAAGGTAGGCGCCGCGCTGGGTAACAATGGAAACGAGGTAAACAAAAGCGCGCAGGCTGTCCAATTCATCCTTGTCAAAGAAGGCGCCGACGGGACCTTCCCGCGACAGGGGCGAATGCATAAATTCGTTAAGATCGCGGGTCTGCAGGACGGGCAGGGCGGCAAATTCCCCCGCGCGTTTAAAGCGCAAAACGCCCTCGTCAATGGCCTTCTTCAAAATATGAAAGGTCAGCGGCCCCAGGTACGCGCCCGCCGCGGCCTTCTCCATCGTAAAGACGCCGGGATTTTTGGTCGTCGCGTCAAACTCCCTATCGAGAAGTCCCAGATAGCGCGGAGCGCTGGTACCGCTTTCGCAGACCACAATCATCGGGGATTCCGGTGAGTTAAAATTGATCTTGGGGATGAACTTTTCCGGGTAGGCGGTGTTAAAACCGGTTCCCAGAATAAAACCGACCACCGGCCCGGAAGGCGCGCCGAATTTATCGGGGCCCCGGATCCTTCCGCAGTCGGGCCTGATTTCCGCGAGCCCCGCAAGAAGGGCCGCCACCGTATCGTTAAGCAGAACAACGCGCTCGGGCACGCGGACGCCCCGCCGTTTGAGCGCCTGTTTCAGGCTGTCGCCGATAACCATGCCGGGCACTTCCGGCGCGTCGACTTCCTTGCTCAGTGAAATGAGCAGGCCGTCGCCGTCTTCCCTCATCTGCATCGGATACGAGAAACAAAATCCTATTCCCTCGATTTCACCTTCAAGCAGGGGCGCGGTAATTTCGGCGATCCGGTCAAAAAATTCTTCGGCCCCTACCCTGCCCTTCGTGCCGGGCATGGGAATTTTGGTAAGCCCCGTCGTCTCGGGTTTGCCCGCTTCCTTAAACGACACCCGCGCCGCCCTCAGGTTCGTCCCGCCGGCGTCCAGCGCCACCACGGTCTTTCCCAGGGGAACCTCGGTTATCGGGCGCAGGTACGAGGGGATCATGGGCATGGACGAGCTTTTTCCCGCAAGCCCCCGCTCCATATCGAGGAGCGCGTCCTGAACCATGGTAGGGGGATCGCAGATATCGTAATGGAATCCGTAAGAACGGGCAAAGTCCGCCAGCGCGAAGGGATCGAAAGTTTTCATGTTTTGAGTATAACCCAGGACGCCATGTCACGCAACCGGTTTCATCATAAACAATTTCCTCATGGCCCGAGGAGCGGAATTCCGCGCCATCTCAAGCGCCGCATCGGCCTTTTCGCGGAAGCCCTATATGACCCGCATTTTCTGCCAGCCGCCGCCCAGCCAGCGCCAGAGATTAAGGCCGCCCCTTACGATAAAGTCCAGCCCCATGGCAAGCCATACGCCCATGGGACCCGCGCCCAGCGTGTAGGTGATGAGGTAGGCGGAACTGACCCTGACGGCAAACATGGATACCACCGAAATGATCATGACAAAGCGGGCGTCTCCGGCGGCCCGCAGCGCGTTGGGAAGCACGAAACTCATCGACCAGCTGAGGGCCATGGAAACACAATGTATCGAAAGACATATTGTTGTCAGGCGGTGGGCTTCTTCACTTAAATAAAAGAGGCCTATCATCGGTTCCTTAAAAATAAAGATGGCGGCGCTGATGATAAAGAGCATCACGTAGGTCATCTTCATGACCCTGGCGGTATATTTTTTTGCCGCTTTATAATCGCCGGCGCCCACGCACTGTCCCACTATGGTAAGCAGCCCCATGCCAAAGGCCATGCCCGGCATATATGAAAAGGCGTTGATCACGCTGGCAATGGCGTTTCCCGCCATGGCGGCGGTTCCAAACGTACTAAAGATACGCTGGGTAAGAAGGCGTCCAATCTGGAACATGGAGCTTTCAATCCCCGAAGGAATTCCAACCTTGAGGATGCGGCCAATCATGGCGCGCTTAAATGAAATGTCAAGCAGACCGGAAAGATTGATCGCGCCGCGCTGTTTGAGCAGCATCAGGGTAAGCACCGCGGCGGCGATGACGCGGCTTATAAGCGTAGAGACGGCCGCTCCCTCGGCGCCCAGACCCAGGCCAAAAATAAAAACGCTGTTTCCCGCGATATTGGTCACATTCACCATGAGGGCGATTCCCATGGGTATGCGGCTGTTTCCCGCGGCGCGGGACAGGGCCGCGCAGGCGTTGTAGATTCCCAAAAAAGGATAGGAAGCCGCGGTGATAAAAAAGTAAACCGAAGCCGCTTCCATCACCTTGTTGTCGATGACGCCGTAGAGCATACGGATGATCAGGCGGTTCCAGATCATCGCGGGGATCATCACGGCAAAGGCGGCAAAAATAACGATATAGTAGAGCTGGCGCGAAGCGCAGCGGGACTGATCTTCGTTCCGCCGTCCAATGTACTGACTCACCACAACAGCGCCGCCGGTTGAAAGCGCGGTAAACGCGATGATAAAAAGATTGTTGATATTGTCGATAATGTTGACGCCCGCGACCGCCGCCTCTCCCACATAACGGACCATCATCGTGTCCGCCGCGCCCATGGTAACCGCCAAAAGCTGTTCCACTACCAGAGGCCAGAAAAGACGAAAAAGCCTGCGGTTATTCCAGTCGATCACGGTTTTTCGGCATAACAGACATTACGGCTCGACACGCCTGCGGTCACGGGGAAAAAGGCTTGCTTCCTTTACGCTGGCAAGACCCAGAATCTTCTGGGTAAGCCTTTCACAGCCGACGGCAAAACCGCCGTGGGGCGGGCAGCCGTATTTAAGGAGCGTCAGGTAGCCGCCAAAGTCTTCCGGTTTAAGGCCGAATTTGGGGAGCGCCTCGAGAAAGGCGCTGTAGTCATGCTGGCGCCTGCCGCCGGTGGTAATTTCGAGGCCCCGGAACAGGGCGTCGAAACTCATCGTCGCGGTACCGCCGCCCGTTTCCAGCGGATAGGTATAGAAGGGCCGGTAACGGCGGGGAAATTCGTTGACAAAGATCAGGTCCGAGCCTTTTTCGCGGAGCGCCCATTCGCAAAGAATTCTTTCCGCTTCGGGATTGATGTCGAACATGCGGGCGGTTTTTCCGCCGGCCCTGGCCGCTTCGTCATTGGCAAGGCGGAGCGCTTCCTCATAGGGCACAACGGGCGAAGCGGCTACTGCCTCCGCATCGGGAACCGAAGCGTTCCACAGGGCAAGTTCCGCGCCGTTTTTTGACGCGACTTTTTCAAAGATATGGCAGAGCAGGCCTTTTTCAAGTTCGATCAGATCCTTTTCGGAACTGATAAAACCCATCTCCACATCCAGCGAAATATACTCGTTAAGATGGCGCGGGGTGTCGTGTTTTTCGGCGCGGTAGGCCGGCGCAATTTCAAAAACCCGCTCAAGCCCGGAAGCCACCATGATTTCCTTGTAGAACTGGGGCGATTGGGCAAGGTACACTTTACGGTCAAAATACTCGACCTCAAAAAGGTTCGTTCCCCCTTCGGTACCGCTTCCCACCAGTTTGCTCGTCTTGATTTCCGTAAAATCTTCGGCGCGCAGGTACTCCGCAAAGGCCTCGATAATGACCGCCTGCACTTTAAAGATTGCGCGAATCGCGGGGTTCCGCAGGGAAAGGAGCCGGTTGTCAAGAATCGCCTCTATACCGGTCCTCGCGGCATCGCCGTTCACCTGGTAGGGAAGCTCCGGCGCGGCGCGGTTGAACACTTCGAGAGAGCTGACCCGCAGCTCCGCGCCGCCGGGGGCTTTTTCGTTCAGTGAGGGGACGCCCCGCGCGCTAATCACCGATTCGGGAGTCAGCGCCTCGCCCTTCGCGTCAACAGGCCTTTCGGAAAACACGAGCTGAACAAAACCGGACCGGTCCCTCAGTACCACAAAGCTGACGCCCCCCATATCCCTGATCCGGTGTACCCAGCCTGAAACTTCGACTTCGACTACAATTTCGGCTTCGGCCCCGGAACGGGCCGCCTCCGCTATACCTGCTGCGAGAACGCGCATGCGTCATACCCCCAAGATTACGCGGCTTTTGCCGCGAACGACAATCGGAAGGGATGCGAAAAGTTCGTATCCCCTGCCCCATTATGCGGGTTTTAGCGGCCTTCTTCAATATATACGCTTAGATTTTATATACGCTTAGATTTTACGATGATACATTACGTATAACGGGCAGTTCATCCGGCCTGCCGCAGGTCCCCTGTTCCGCAAGGCGCGGTCTTGGAAAAAGCGGCGCGAGCGCTTATACTTCCCCCATGGGAGCGGAGAAACAGAACGGCGCGGGCTTTCTCAAAACCACCGGCGAGGCGGGCGAGTCAAAATACAGACGGGCGGCCAAATTCCTCATTCTTATCGGCAGCGACCGCGCGTCTGAAATTCTCTCGCGCCTCGAAAGCGAACAGGTTACGGAAATCTCCAAAGAGATTTCCGGTATCAAGGGCGTTGCCGCCGAAGAAGCGGAAGGCATACTCGAGGAATTCCGCTCGCTGCTTTCGGGTTTCGAGGTTCCGCGGAAAGGCGGCGTCGAAGAAGCCCGCCGCATTCTCTACGCCGCCTACGGGGAAAAAAAGGGCGAGGAAATACTTCGCAGGGCGGCGCCCGAAGCCCGCCCCAATCCTTTTGGTTTTTTGGAAGACTTTTTGCCCGCCGACCTTGCGCTGCTTTTTAAGGAAGAGCCCGCTTCGGCGGCGGCCCTGGTGTTTTCGCGGCTTCCGCCCAAACTTTCCGCGGCCGCGCTCATGCATTTTACCGGCGGCAAAAAACTCGAGATTGCGCGGCGCATTGCCAGACAGACGCCGGCAGCGCCCGAAGTGCTGGAACAGGTTGCGCTCGCCCTGCGCGAAAAAGCCCGCCACATCGGCGCGAAAGATACGGGCGAAGGCTTTGACGGCGTGAGCGTTCTGGCGGCGATCCTTAAATCGGCGGAGCTGTCTTTTGGCGATCAGCTTTTGAATGATCTTGAGCGTGAAGATCCCGAGCTGGGAAAAAATCTTAAAGAAAGGATATACACCCTCGACGACATTGTTCTTGCCGCCGATCTTCCGCTGCAAAAAAAACTGGCCTCCATGGATACCCGCGATATTGTTCTGCTTCTCAGGGCCGCGCCCGGCGACGCCTTTCGTGAAAAGATACGGAACAATCTTTCGTCGGGGCGGCAGCGGGAAATTCTGGAAGAAGACGAAATTATCGGGACCGTGCCGAAGCGTGAGACCGCTGAAGCCGCCGCCGCTTTTCTCGCCTGGTTCCGGCAGCGCCGCGAAGAGGGCGAAATTATCATTCAGGGCGACGCGGTTCTCTAGCGGCGTAACTTGCGGTTAACGCCGCCGCCGGAACGGCCCCTATTTATGTAAGGAGATCTGTGTGCAGAAAGGTGATCATGTTTCGTGTTTTGAACTGCTGGATATAGTCGATTTGGAAGAACTCAAGGCAAGGGGAATTTGGGCCCGTCACGAAAGCGGCGCGGAAGTGTTCCATGTGCTCAACGACGACAGCGAAAATATGTTCGCGTTTGCCTTTGCCACGCCGCCCGCCGATTCTTCGGGCGCTCCCCACATTCTGGAACACTCGGTGCTCTGCGGTTCCGAAAATTATCCTCTCAAGGACGCCTTTCTGGTACTGGCGCGGGGCAGCCTCAAAACCTACCTCAACGCCTGGACCGCTTCGGATCGTACCGTGTATCCGGCAAGCACCGTGAACGAAAAAGATTACTTCAACCTGATGGGCGTGTACGGCGACGCTGTCTTTCGTCCCCTCCTGGGCGAATGGACTTTTTTACAGGAAGCGTGGCGTCTTGAAAAAGAAGCGGCCGGCTTCAAATATACCGGCGTTGTATACAACGAGATGAAGGGCGCTTATTCTTCGATGGATACCTATGCCCAGCTCTGGTCGGTCAAGTCGGTGCTGCCCGATACGATCTACGCCCTTGAATCAGGCGGCGATCCGGACAACATTCCCCGCCTTACGCCCGAGGCGCTCAAGGCTTTTCATAAAAAACATTACAACGCGGGCAACTGTAAAATTTTTCTTGCCGGAAACATTCCCACGGAAGAGCAGCTTGAGTTTCTCCACAGCCGCGTTCTTGCGGGGCTTTCCGCGGGAGCAAAATTGCCCGCGATTAAAAAGGCCGCGCCCTGGAAAGAAAGCCGCAGACTTACCATTCCCTGCCCCGGCGACAAAGGCAAGGCGCAGGTGATGATCTCCTGGCGTTTGAACGACGGCGACGATCCCTTTCTGCTTGCCGCGCTCTCCTGTCTGTCGGAAATTTTATTGGGTCACGACGGCGCTCCCCTCTACCGCGCCCTCCTTGAATCGGGACTGGGCGAAGATCTTGCGCCGGCAACGGGCTATGACGGCGAAATGCGCGAGGGCGTTTTTTCCGCGGGCCTGCGCGGCGTCGCTACCGCCGAACACGCTCCTGAAGAAATTGAGGCGCTGATCATGGAAACCCTGCGGCGCCTTGCCGCCGGAGGGCTTAAGCGTGAAGAAATTGAGGCTGCCCTTTTGGGCATGGAATTTTCCCAGCGCGAAATCAAGCGTTCGCACGGGCCGTATTCCATGGTGTGGCTCAGGCGATCCCTGCAGGGCTGGCTCTTCGGCAAAAAACCCTGGGAGTTTCTCGCCGTTCTGCCGCGTCTGGCCCGGGTACGGCGCTGTCTTGCCGAAGACGGCCGCTACTTTGAAAAACTGATCGAAACGTACCTGCTTGCCAATCCGCACCGCTGCCTTCTTACCCTGGAGCCGGAAGAAGACTACCTTGAAAAAAAGGAAGCCGCCCTTGCCCTGGAGCTGAAGCAAAAAGCCGCCGCCCTGGGAAGCGCGGAACTGGAGCGGATCGAAAAGGAGAACGCGGAGCTTGAGCGTTTACAGGGTGAGGCGGACAGCCCCGAAGCGCTGGCAAAAATTCCCCATCTCTCACGCGCCGCCGATCTCAGGGCGGAACCTGTCCGCGGCCCCAAAGAATTCCGCGCGTTTGCCAACAATGTCCCCTGCATGGTACATCCGATTTTTACCAACGGCATTACCTACGCCGAGTTTGCCTTTCCCGCGGATGTGCTCGAAAGCGAAGACTATCCCTGGCTTACGATCTTTGCCCGCGCGGTCGTCTCCATGGGGCTTCCCGGCATGGATTACGGTGAAGTGTCCGGCCTCCTCGCCCGTACGGTGGGCGGCTTTACCGCCATGGCCGAATCCGGTTCCGCGGCGCCCGAGACCGCCCTGCCGGACGACAGCGATAACGATCTGCTCTTCGATCGGAACCTGCGCGGCCGCGAATGGATCATCTACCGTGTCAAGACGCTCGACGAAAAAGCCGCCGAATCGCTGGATCTGGTCCGCCGCCTTATCACCGAGGCGGACTTTACCGATCTCCGCCGCGTCAGGGATCTCGTACTCGAACTAAAGAACGATATGGAGTCGAGCCTTGCGCCCTCGGGCCACAGTTACGCGGAGGATTCGTCGTCACGTTATTTTTCCCGCGCAAAGGCCGCGGAAGAATTGTGGGGCGGAATCGAACAGTACTTTTTTGCCCACGAACTGGCGGCAAAAGATATAGAGGAAGTGGCGGCCCGCCTTGCGGCCATACGGGACGCCCTTGTCGAACGGGCCGGCGTCGTGATCAACATTACCGCCGGCGGCGAATTCCTTTCCACGGCGCTCAAGGCGGCGGAAGCCTTCGCCGCCTTTGGTCCCCCGCGGCCGCCCCGCACCCGGGGCGCCGATCCGCTCCGCGCCCTCTTTGACGGACGCGGTGAAAAACACGCGGCGGTGTACGCCTCGCCCCCGCTTCGCGTCGGTTTTGCCGCGCTTTCCCTTCACGCCGGATCTTACGGCTCGCCGCGGAACGCCGCCGAAGAAGTGCTCGCCCACGAACTCAGTACCGGCGCCCTCTGGGAATCGATCCGCATGATGGGCGGCGCTTACGGGGCCCACGCGGGCCTTGACAACATGGAAGGGCTCTTTCATCTTTCGACCTACCGCGATCCCGATCCGGTCCGTTCGCTCAGGGCGTTCCCGCGTATACTCAGGGAGCGCGGAGAGGGTCTTATCGACGGCGAAGAACTGGATAAAGCGGTAATCGGCTGTTTTTCCCACGCGGTGCGTCCCCATGTTCCGGCGGAACTGGGGACCATGGAATTTCTGCGCAGCCTCTACGGTTCCCGCCATCATGACCGCAAGGAGCGGCTCCGGCGCATGATTGCCCTGACTCCCGCCGGCCTCAGGGAGGCGGCCCTGCGTTTTGCCGATGACGCCGTCAGGTCCGAAGCCTCGGGGGTCTCGCGCCCGGTGGTGATAGCCGGCCCCGCTGTCGCGGAGCGCGCCGCAAAAGAGCTGGGCGTTGACCTGATTACGCTGCCCAGCGGTTAAACGCGCGATTTGGCGCTTTGCTAAAAACCGCGGGTATGGCCGCCAGGGCCGTCATGGCTTTGTTGAACGCCGCCCCGCAGCATATACGCCCGCCAGGGCTTACAGCTTCCGGTCCTTCTGCGGCCCATACCGCCTTGTCCTCGTAAGCAGTACGGCCGCCAAACCATCCCTGGCATCCTGATCGGCGGGATCGAGTCTGACCGCTTCGGTGTAGTCTGCAATCGCCTGATCATAGTCCGCGGCAGCCTGGTCGTGGTTTTTAACGGAATAGTTATGGTCGCCCCTGCGGCCATATACCCAGCCACGGTTGTAATACGCAAGCGCGTCCTTGGGATCAAGGCGGATCGCCTCGGTATAATCCGCGATAGCCCGGTCGTAGTCTTCTTTGCTGTAATACGCATTTCCCCTGTTGTGATACGCAAGCGCGTCATTGGGGTCAAGGCGAATCGCCCTGGTGAAGTCCGCGATGGCCCGGTCATAGTCGTCCTTGTGGTCATACACAACGCCCCGGCTGTAATAGCCGGCGGCGACATTGGGGTCAAAACGAATCGCCTGGGTGAAGTCCGCGATAGCCCGGTCATAGTCGCCCTTTTCACTATACGCATTACCCCGGTTGTTATAGGCGTCGGCGTCACTGGGGTCAAGGCGAATCGCCTGGGTGAAGTCCGCGACAGCCCTGTCATAATCGCCCTTTTCGCCATACACAACGCCTCGGTTGTTATAGGCGGCCGCGTCATTGGGGTCAAGACGGATCGCCTGGATATAGTCAGCAATTGCCCGGTCATAGTCGCCCTTTTCGCTATACGCATTACCCCGGTTGTTATAGGCGTCGGCGTCACTGGGGTCAAGGCGAATCGCCTGGGTGAAGTC
>JAITBL010000135.1 GCA_031283575.1 Treponema sp.
GTTGCCAGTGAAAACGCCGTCGTGGAACCTACATTACCGGTCCCGATTATGGCAACCCTTCGTTTTAAACTCATCGGTACAACCTCAAAATTGAAACACAATACCATGTAACAGCTAAAAGTACTGTTAAGATATTTTACCACAAAGGCGCGGAAAGGTAGACCGCTATGCGGTCAACCAGAAAGCACGAAGGAAAGATAAAGCCTTGAAAGCTTTCTTCTTTGTGCGCCTTTGTGTTCCTTTGTGGTTCATATTCTTCTTCCTCTCTTTTTTTTATTCGAAAGTCTGGTTTAATACCCCGCGGCTCAAAGGTCGCAACGCTTACAAAAATTTGGTATTAAACCAGACGGTATTATAAACTTCCTCTCGAACGAGCCTCCGTTCAGACTAACGCAACGCCTAAGATACCGCGGGGCTTGCCCCGCGGAGGCTCATCTAGTTATTTAGATGTTACAGCCCTAGTGGCTCGTTTTTTTCGCAAGATAATTTCCCGCCGCCTGTATCACCGAAACCAGAATAATAAGAATGATCACCGTGATAATCGTGATGTCCGTCTGGTACCGCTGATATCCGTAACGTATCGCGAAATCGCCCAGGCCGCCGCCGCCCACGGCGCCGGCCATGGCGGTAAGCCCGATAAGGCTTATCAGGGTAATGGTTACCCCACGGATAATGCCCGGCACGCTTTCTTTAAGGTATACCCGGAAAATAACCCTGAGGTTGCTTTCCCCCATGGAAAGAGCCGCCTCCACGGAACCGGCTTCTACTTCTGCCAGGGCGTTTTCCAGCTGCCGGCTGAAAAACGGCGCCGTCCCGAAGATAAGCGGAGGAATGGCGCCCTTTACCCCAATCGCGGTTCCGGCAAGGATACGGGTAAGGGGGATAAGCAGGGCGATAAGGATGATAAACGGCACCGAACGGAAAAAGTTTATCACCTTGTCCAGAACCGTCCAGAGGGGAACGTTTTCCATAAGACCGCCTTTTTTGCTTACCGTTAAAATGACGGCGAAAAAAATTCCCATAATAAACGAAACGACGCCGGGAACAACAATCATCAGAAGCGTCTGCAAAAAACTTTCCCACAGCTCGGGCAGGCGATCCATCACATTCGGCATAATCGTCCGTAACAGTTCAGCCATGTTTCAGCACCTCCGCTTTGACGCCCTTGCCGCGAAACCATTCCATGGCATTTGCCGCGGCTTCTTTTTCCCCTTCGATAATAATGATAAGCCCTCCGATGGGTTTTTCCTGGATAATGTCCAGGTCGCCAAAAATGATGTTGAGCTTTACGTTAAACCGCACCGACGCGGTCGAGATGAGCGCCTCCACCGTATTGGGCCCCGAATAGCTGAACCGGGCAAGAACCTGGTTTGGCCCAAGACGCGTAATCGGCGTGTCTTCGGCAAGAAGATCGTTTATCTTGTTGAGGTGCGATGTTGTGGCGATAAAATCCTGGGTAATCTGTTTTTTCGGATTTGAAAAAATATCGAATACGGAACCCTGCTCGACAATCTCGCCCGAATCCATAATCGCCGCGTGGCTGCAAATAGATTTGATAACCTGCATCTCGTGGGTGATAATCACAATCGTGATCCCGAGTTTCCTGTTAAGCTCTTTGAGCAGGGCAAGAATGGACTGTGTTGTCTGGGGATCCAGGGCGCTCGTGGCTTCGTCGCAGAGCAGTATGGACGGATTCGACGCCAAAGCGCGGGCAATGCCGACGCGCTGTTTTTGGCCGCCGGAAAGCTGCGAAGGGTAGGCGTTTATTTTATCCGAAAGCCCGACCAGATCCAAAAGTTCCGTTACCCGCATTTCGACGGTCTGGCCTTCGTTCTGCCAATCGTATTTAAGGGGAAAGGCGATGTTTCCGGCAACGGTACGGGAGCGGAAAAGGTTAAAATGCTGAAAGACCATTCCGATCTTTTTGCGGGCATGGTGGAGTTCACCCCGTGAAAGCTTCATCATGTCTCCGCCGTTTACGATCACCTCCCCCGAATCGGGCCTTTCCAGAAGGTTGATGCAGCGCACAAGGGTACTTTTACCGGCGCCGGAAAAACCGATAACGCCGAATATGTCTCCTTCCCCGACGGAAAGGCTTACGTTCCGCACGGCGTGTATGTCGTGAAACTGGCTTTCAAAGGAACCCCTTCCCCGAAAGGTTTTTGTAATGTTTCTCAATTCAATCATGAAGCTTCGCTTCCTGTTCGGTTATAAACGCGGCCATACGGCCGCGGGATAGCGCCACATTCCGGCTTGTTGCCGATGCCGCCGGACTTTCCCATATTGCTGTTTGCTTTGGACGGAACACTAAAGCGGCAGCCTTACACCGATATTTTTTTCCAAAGCCCGGTCGAACAAGGCCCGGACAACGAACATGTCTTCCACGGCCATTCCGAAGTTATTGCCCACGATAAGCTCGCCGGGGCTTTCCCTGCCTTTGGCGTTTCCGGCGGCTATTTCGCCTGTTTCCGCGTGAATTTCAGGATGCCCGAACGGATAAAATCCGTATTGAACAAATTGTTCAACCTGTTCGCGGCTGTCCACGATGTATTTATCGGCGCGCTTGTAAACGGCGTCTTCGTACAAGGTGTGTCCTTCGCACAGGAGGATCGTTTTTCCGCCGTCGATCCATTGATCTTTGATAACCGGGTTGTAGCCTTCCGCGGCGACGGTCGCCGATATAATAACCCCGGAATTTTTTACCAGTTCTTCGTAGCCGGAAGCCTTGACGATTGCCGCTTTAACGGACGGCTGAATATCGGCTATCAAAGCATCGGCGGCTTTTTCGACAATATCATAAATATAGATTTTTTTTAAGTTGGGTAAAACGGTTTCAAGATTTTTGACATGCTGCCGTCCCTCAACGCCGCAGCCGATCATTCCCGCGGTTTCGGTTTCTTTCGGGGCAAGGTACTTTGCCGCCGTGTAGGTAACGGCGGCGGTACGGATTTCGGTAACGTACTTGCAGTCCATAACCGCCAGCGGCATTCCGGAAAGGTGATCGTTGTAGATGATAAGCCCCTGGGCCTGGGGGTAGCCGTACGCTTTCATGTTTTCGGGATAACAGGAACCCCATTTAAGGCCCGCGGCAAACTCGCCGGGGACATAGGCGGGCATGGCGTGAAAAAACGTATCTTTAACCGGATGCAGGGCGATTTTCGGGGGCATGTCAACCTGTTTCGCGCTGTACGCGACAAGGGCCTTTTCCACCAGGGATCGTATCTCCTGGGGCGTTACCGGTATGCTTTTGACATCGTCTTGGGACAGATAAATAATCTCCGTACCGATTTTAAGAAAACGTTGTATCCAGGCGCGGTATTCTTCGGCGGCCGGCCGCAGCTTGTCAGGCAATCTCATATTGTTCCTCCGGAAAATTCTTTGTTTGAAAGCTTTTTTGCTTGAAAGTTTTTTTGTCTCGAAGATTCTTTATACCGCAAAAAAAAGCCGGTTTCAAGCTGCGTTGAAACCGGCTTTTTGGTTTTACCAGGCGGGAAGGGCTATCCCCTTGAGGGGGGTTTCTTCGTTAATCACCCTGGCGACTTCCGGACTCTGGAACGCGGCGATCACTTTTTTGTAGACAGGATTATCCTTGTCTTTGATACGGGCCGCTACAAGATTGATATAAGGCTTGTCACCTACCGGATCAATCGGCTTGATAAAAATCGCGTCCTGGGAGGGTACGCCGCCGGCGTCTACGACGAAGTTGGAATTTACCACCGCCGCCGCCACAGCCGGATCGTCAAGGGTACGCCAGGTTTGGGCGGCGTCAACCTCTACAATCTTGATGTTTTTCGGATTGGAGGCGATGTCCCGTATTGTGGGCGTATTGCCTTTGGAAGGATCCAGCCGGAAGACCCCCGCGGCTTCAAGCACCTTGAGAGCGCGGCCGCCGTTGGTGGCGTCGTTCATAATCACGATGGTGTCGCCGTTTTTAAGCTCGTTAAGGCTTTTGATCTTGTGGGAATAGACCCCCAGAAAGAAAATCACCGTATTGCCGACGGCGGTAATTTCATATTTCTGGTTTTTGATTTCGTTCTGCAAAAACGCGTCGTGCTGGAACGAATTAAGGTCGATGTCTCCGTCGGACAACGCTCTGTTGGGAACCGCGTAATCGCTAAAGTTAACCAGGTCGAGCTTGATGTTGTCCTTTTCAAGAAGCTTGGCGGCTTCGGTCCAGGCGGGGCGCAGTTCTTCGCCCATAAGGCCGATTTTTACCACCGTCTGGCCCGATTTTTCTTTCGAAGGTCCTGCGAATATAACGGCGCAGGCCGCAAAAACCGCCAAGAGAACAAGAGCAGTTTTTTTCATAATGAAACTCCTTTGTACGGCCCGAGCCGTACTTTCCAATGTTCCGGAACCTCAATTCGGCTCCGGTTCAACGGGAACAACGTTCCCGGTTTTGCCATACCAACGCGCCAAAACCCGCGGGCCAGGCGCGCTATACCCGCCGCAGTTCCTCCACGGTTTTGATCGCCCTAAGAAGGCGATCCGCGCTTACGGGAAGCGGAAGGTAGTGTATTGATTCCGACGGAATAAGGCTTGCTTCGATAAAACGCCGCAGCTTTTCTTCGTCGCCGGAATCGATCCCCAGATCCTCAAGGCCCCGGGGCAGATCCAGTTCCCGGAATTTGGGAATAAGCTCCTTAAGGGAACCGTCTTCCATAAGGGCTGCCTGAACAAGAAGCCCGTAGGCAACCTTGATCCCGTGGGGTATATGATGGGTTTCGCTTAACACGGACATGCCGTTATGGAGGGCGTGGGCGGCGGCGACCCGCGTATATTTTTCTCCAAGGCCGCCGACCAGAGCGCCGCCCAGAATAATCGCGTCTACAACTTCGACAAACTCCGGGCTGAGCGCGCCGGTTTCCCGGGCGGTTTTCGCGGCCTTTCCCTTTTCCAGAAGCGTTTCCTTGAGCGCCGCGGCCACGTTCAGGCCCAGCCGGAGGGCCGCTTCCCTGCCGGCGAGAATTTCGGCCTCGTACCACTTTGCCAGGGTATCGGCAAGCCCCGCTTTAAGGTATTCCGCCGGCGAGTCAAGGATGACGCGGGGTTCCACGAGTACCGCGTCGGCCGCCTTGTTAAAGACCTCAAACCCCAGGGCCTTGCCTTCGGGGGTGTACCATACCGAAAGAGGCGTAGCGGCGGCGCAGGTAGACGCTATGGTGGGAATCGCCGCAAACGGAAGCTCAAGCTTTACCGCCAGCGCTTTTGCCGTATCCAGAGCCGAGCCGCCGCCCACCCCGATGATAAGGCCTGTTTCATCAGCCTTGCCAAGACGGGAAGCAAGGCTGTCCACAAGTTCATGGCTGCAATGCCCGGAAAAGAGAAACCGGCGGCCTGGTTCAAGCCGGGTAACGGACGCCGGCAGGTACGGTTCCGCCGCCGCCAG
>JAITBL010000197.1 GCA_031283575.1 Treponema sp.
AGAATTATGCACTCGTGGAGCTAAGCGAAACTTATTCCAGAGGAACCGGATGCCTTAATTGGGCACGTCCGGGTCTGTGGGGGCTCCGGGGAGGTAACTCCCCGGTTCTACCCGGCCCAGACACCGGCTTCGGATCGGTGACTGACACCGGTCTTGCCGCGGACAGCCGGACAGCCGGCGCCTTGACCTTTGTTCCGCTTTGGGCTAGTATGAATGTTCTACTATTATCACGGTTCCGCGCGCTCCAGTCCGAAAGCGCGCGGGGCTATTTCAGCAAACCGGACTCCGGCTTTGCCGGCACGAGGAGGATCTTGAATGAGCGCACGGATTAGGCTTAAAAAGTTTGGGACCAAAAAACGGCCCTACTACCGCATTGTGGTGATGGAAAAAAGCGCCCCGCGGGACGGCAAAACCATTGAGGAACTGGGTTACTATCACCCCATCGAGGCCGAGGAAAAGCAGATTGTTTTTGACGCCGCCAAGGTCCGTTCCTGGCTTGACAAGGGCGCTACCGCCAGCGATACGGTTCGAAGCCTGCTCAACAGGAAGAATTTCTCCCTGGAAGCCGCGAATTAGTACTTTCAGCCGCGGGATGAACAGACGTCCGCCCGCCGCCTTGCCGGGGCAAAGTTGAAACGTCCGGTTTGCGAACAAGAGGAGAATTTATGGAAAGAGACTTAATCGAATATATCGCCAAATCGCTGGTCGATGACGCCGACTCCGTTACCGTCAACGTGGTTGAGGGCGAAAAATCAACCATTCTGGAGCTGAGGGTCGCCCCCGATGACATCGGCAAGGTGATCGGCAAACACGGACGCATCGCCAAAGCCATGCGGACGGTACTCCAGGCCTCAACAGCCCGGACCGGCAAGCATACGGTTCTGGAAATTCTGGACTAGCGGCGTCAGGCCGCCGCGTTTCATGCGCTATGACAAACGAATTCGTTATCGGCCTTGTCGGCGCTCCCTTTGGCGTGGAAGGCCGCGTCAAACTCCGTTCCCTTTCGGGGGAATTCGGCCACCTGCTGGCCCTTGACAGCGCCCGCCTTCGTCTGGGCGGCAAAATCGCCGAATACCGTATCGATTCTGTTTCCGCCTCGCCTCCCAGCGTGAAATTTGCGGGCGTCGACAGTCCCGAAGCGGCCAGGGCCCTTAAAGGGGCGGAAATTCTCGCCGACAGGGACCACGCCGCGCCGCTGGACACAGACGAATTCTACATCGAGGACCTTAAAGGTCTCGATGTCGTTATAAGCCGCGGCGGCGGAACGAGCGAACGGGTGGGCGTCATAAGCGACGTTATTGAGGGGGGCGGCGGTTTTCTTGCCGGCGTTGCCCTCGCGTCCGGCGCACAGCGCCTTGTTCCCTTTCGGCGGGAATTTTTCGGCGCGATTGACCTTGACGCCGGAAGGGCCGAACTGCTGGTACGCTGGATACTGGAACCGGACGAAGCGGCGAACGGGCCGGAAGGGCCGGCGCCTTGAAGTTTACCGTTCTTACCCTCTTTCCCGAAATCATCGACGCCTATTTTGCCAGTTCGATTATGGCGAAGGCGCTTAAACGGGGAATTCTTGAATACCGGCCGGTAAATATACGCGATTTTGCCGTGGATCGCCATCATACCTGTGACGACGCCCCCTACGGCGGCGGGCCGGGAATGCTGATGCTTCCCGAGCCTCTGGGCAGGGCCTTTGACGCGGTTCTGGGCCCGTCTGACGATTCGGGCGCAGCGCCTTCACGCCGGCCCCGCGTCGTGTATCTTTCGCCTTCGGGCAGGCCTTTTACCCAGGAGAAGGCGGCGGAGCTGGCCCGCGAGGCGGAACTGGTCCTTCTCTGCGGGCGTTACGAGGGCGTTGACCAGCGTATCATCGACAGCTATGTTGACGAGGAAATTTCGGCGGGGGACTATGTGCTCTCTTCGGGCGAAACCGCCGCCCTGGTTTTAATCGACGCGGTTTACCGCCTTGTTGACGGGGTAATCACGGCGGAGTCGCTTGAGGAAGAGAGCTTTTCCGGCGGACTTTTGGAGTATCCCCAGTATACACGCCCCGAAGTTTTTGGTACACTTAGAGTACCCGAAGTTCTGCTTTCGGGACACCACGAAAATATACGGCGCTGGCGCCTGGCGAAGCGGATCGAGAAAACCCTTGCCAACCGGCCTGATTTGATTGCGGCCGGGCTTGGGGACGGACGCTTTGACGCGGAGACCGTTAAACTTGTTAAGGAAGGAAACGATGAACGAAATTCGGGCAATTGAAGAATCCCAGATGAAAACTGAACTGGATAATTTTAAGGTTGGAGACACCGTCAGGGTTCACTTCAAGATTGTTGAAGGAAAAAACGAGCGTATTCAGGTCTACGAAGGTCTCGTGATCGCCATGAAAAATTCCCGTGTCGGAAAGACCTTTACCGTGCGCAAAAATTCATACGGCGTGGGAGTGGAGCGGATTTTTCCCATCCATTCGCCCCGAATCGCCAGGGTGGAACTGGTACGCCCCGGCAAGGTGCGGCGGGCCAAACTCTACTATATTCGCGACAAGATCGGCAAGGCCGCCAAGATCAAGGAACTTATCGTAAGGAAGGGAACCAAAGCCCCGCCCGCCGCCAAGGCCTAGCGTCTAAACAGACCGATATGAGTAATTTTTAGCCGGCGGCCATGAAAGTACCCGCGCCTTCACCCTCCGGCGGCCCTGCTTTCAGCGTAAAAACAACACAAAAAGAAGCGGCCGTAAAAACGGCGGATGCGCGGGCCGGAACGCCGCGCGGCGGGACAAGGGTTCAGGCCCGAACTGCCGATCCCATGGCGCGGCTTCTTGCCTCGCTCAATCTTCCCGGAAACGCTTTTTCCCGCAGTCTCGTGTCGGCCGCCCGCTTCTTTTCGCTTCCCCTGGACAAGAGCCTGCTCCAAAAACTCAAGACCGCGGCGCTGAATCAAAAAGCCCCGCTGCGCGAGGCGGCTTTGGCCGCCGCCGCCTCGGCGGCAGCCAAAGGACTGGAGCTGCCCGCCGGGGCGCTGGAACGCTACGCCGCGGCTGTCGCCGGAGAAACGGGCGGGGGCGAAAAAAGCCTTCCCCGGAGCGGCGCTGCGGACGGCGGCGAAAACGGGGATTCCGCCGGTGGCCAAAACGCCCCTGGCGGTGATTCGGGCGAAAGCGGCGGCAACAGTGACGGCGGCGCGTGGAACGGCGCTTCAAACAACGGAAGCGGCGGAACAGGGGGCGCGTACGACAGGGAGCAAAGCGCCGAAAAACGGAGCGCGGCGGATCTTAAACGCCGCGCCCTGAAGGCCCTCGAAGCGGCGCCGCTTCTTGACGGCGTCAACCGCATTCCCGGCAAAGACGGAAAACGCTGGGCGGTCATTCCCCTTGCTGTTGAGTCCGGCGGCCTCAGTTTTAAAATCGTCCTGAGGATACTCCTGCTGCCTGACGATTCGGCGGAAAAACTCAGCGCCGGCATAAGCGTCTGCGGCCCTCGCGGGGAAGAGCGGCGCTGGTTTATTTCGCTGGGCGCGAACAGGCGCGGCGAGCTGGCGGCGCTGCCTCCGGCCGGCGGGGAAGCGGCGCGGGAACTTGCCGCCGCCCTGCAATGGCCCCCAAACGCCGTGCGGGTGAAGGAATACACGCCGTTTGCCGATATTTTCAATGATCTCGATAAATTTTTGCCGTCGGTGGACGAGGCGGTATAAGAATGTCGAACAGGTGGAAAAAAGCCGCCGCCCTGAGCTACGAGCGCGGGGAAAGCGCGCCGAGGGTAAGCGCCGCCGGAAGGGGCCTTCAGGCGGAACGGCTTATTGCCGCCGCCCGCGAGGCGGGAGTCGCCATTGTTGAGGAGCCGGCCCTGGCCGCGCTGCTTGAGGCGGTGGAACCGGGCGATTATATTCCCCCCTGGTGCTGGGAAGCCGCGGCGCGTATACTTGCTTTTGTATTTACGCAAGAGGCTTTATTTGACGGCAAAAATGTCGTAGAATGAAAGGTTAGAGATGAAAACATTCGAAGTTAAAAGACTGTATCCGGGCATGGTCTTTTCTGAACCTGTCTATATCGAAGGAAACAGCCTCCTTGTACCGGCCGGTATCGCGATTCGCAAAAAAGACATTGAGCGGCTGATAAACTGGGGTTTTACTACGGTTATGACGGAAGGCGTTCCGGTCAAGGGCGAGGAAAAGGCGGAAACCGAGACCGTTTCGCCAATCGACGAAATGCCTCCGATCGAGCTGAGTCCGGGTTTTTCGGGCGGCGTACCGGCAAGGTCCGGCAGCAGCGTGCTTTCCCTGACCGACGTACAGGAAAACAAGGGCGTCTACCGCCGCTATACCGATCTTATTGAACGGCTCGACAGCGTTCTTACCAATATCGAGTCGGGTATTTCTGTGGAACCCCGCACCGTGGACAACATCACCAGCCGCCTCCTTCAGGCGGTGAGGGAAGATCGGGACCTCGTCGGCTTTATTTTGGGGGGAGAAGTCTCCGGCCGCATCATGGCAAAAAGCTCGGTGAACGCGGCGATTCTTTCCGCCCTCATCGCCATCGAACTCAAGTTTACCCACCACAAGGTCATGCAGGTGGTTACCGCCGCCCTGCTTCACGATGTGGGCATGCTACGGCTTCCCAGGGAAATAACTTCCAAGTCGGGGGGACTTTCCGACGCGGAGCTTCAGCGCATGCAGGCCCATCCGCTGTACACGTACAAGATCATCACCAAGGAACTGCTCTACCCCGACGATGTAGGCATCGCGGCCCTCCAGCACCACGAACGCTGGGACGGCGACGGTTATCCCCGCAGGCTCGGCGGCGCAGACATTGACATGGGCGCGCGTATTATTTCGGTGGCCGACGCCTTCGAGGCCATGGTAAGCGAAAAGCCCTACCGTAACTCAATGATGGGTTACCAGGCGATGAAGAATCTTCTTTCGGACAATTCGCGCCGCTTCGACCCCGACGTGCTCAAGGCCTTCATCAAAACGATGGGGATATATCCCATCGGCTCGATCATCCTGCTCAATAACGGTTCCATCGCGCGGGTCACCGAGGTTCAGGGCGACGCCCCGCTTCGTCCCAAAATTCGCATACTTATTGATGAATTCGGCAAAATGTACCGGCAGGACGAAGGCGAGCTTATCGACCTGTTGACGGAAAAGAGCCTTTTTATCGCCCATGCCCTGGACCCCAGGGAAATCTCCAAAAAGCGTGATTAGGGCGGAAACAGGGCGGGATCCCCCAATAGCCGCCGCAAAAAGCCCCCTGAGCAGGGGGCGGGAAGGAGAAGATCGGGCGGCCGCGGAAATCGAAAAGCGCGGCCTGTCGCTGGTCGCCCGCAATGTGCGTTCGCCCTGGGGCGAGGTTGATTTGGTTGCCCTTGACGGGGAGACCCTTGTGTTTATCGAGGTCAAGAACTGGCCTATTTATGGAATTGCCGATTTGGAATATAGTATAACAGGGGAGAAGCAGCGGCGCATCATCGAAACCGCTAAGTATTTTCTGCGTACCCATCGAGAATATAGTGACAGGCCGATACGTTTTGACGTGTTTTTTTTACAGCCGGGAAAACCGGCGCGCCATCTTGAGTCGGCCTTTATGGATATGGAATAATTTGCCGCGGACGCTGAATCGAAAGTTACGCGAAGCGTAACAAATACCGCGGGTTTTTAGAGGAGCAGCATGATAGAGGCCCTTGTCCAGGAATCCAATATCTCAAACGAAGAGCGCCTTGCCGAAATCAGGGCGCGGCTTGAGGACGAGAACTATCTGCACGAAGCGGTCCAGCGCCTTGCCCAGGTGCTGAGTAATGAAATTTCGGGTTTTTCCGCCGACAGGGCGGTAAAACGATGAATGGAAAACGCCGGCGTTTCCGCGACGGCCGCGATAACCGTGACGGCAGAAACGGCCGTGACAGCCGCAGGGAAGAAAACAAAAAAAAGGAATTCGGCGCTTACCGGCCGGAACGCGTCGGCCCCGCCGTACGCCGCGAGCGGGATAACCGCCTGCGCTGGACGGCCCCGGCCCTTAATACCGAGGCCCTGCCGGTTCCCACCTGCGCCTACTGCGGCAAGTCCATTACGGACCTTCACGCCGCCATGACCGACAGGCGCGGCGGGGAAACCGTTCATTTTGACTGCGTTATCGCCAGGCTTACGGAAAGCGAGCGCCTGGAACCGGGGGAAACGATCAGTTATATAGGCGGCGGACGTTTTGGCGTAGTACACTTGGGCGAAGGCAGAATGGGAACTTTTATCATTAAACGAATTCTGGAATGGGAGGATCGGGAACATCGGGCCCCCTGGCGCGATTTTATCGCTGATCATTATTCAATAACATGAAAACAGACGACGGGGCCCAGGATTTTCTTTCAAATCCCCAAATAATCAAAAACTATTCCCTGCTCCAGGATATCGGGGTTTTTAGCCACATCAACCAGCTTAACAAGGAGATCAAGGACTGTAAAAATCTTTTGGCGGGGGCCGTTGACATTTTTAACCGTACGACCATCGATGAAATTCTCGACGCCACCGTGTGGAAAATTTCGGACCAGTTTCTGCCTTCTTTTATCGTTTTTTTGTGGAAACCCCTGCAGAACAGGGAAGACATTACCATTAAAAGCTACCGTAATTACAAGATGTGCGACATAGGCGTTACCGTTCCGACCATTGCGCCCTTTGTTCCGTTCTTTCGAAAATTCCCCAAACCCATTGCCTTTGACATGTTTACCTACCAGATTAAGGACAGCGTCAAAGCGGAAGAGCTTACACCGCTCGAAAAGATCAACCCCGAAATTCTTATTCCCATCCTTGGGCCTTCGGGCCTTTACGGCATTGTCATGGTGGGGCGCAAGATGCTTGAGGAAGGCTACAACAATGAAGAACTTTTTTTTCTCGAGCAGCTTATGGGTTTTGTGTCGCAGGCGATACAAAACCACCTTCACTATGAATACTCGGTACGCGATGTCAAGACGGGCCTTTTTAACCACGGCTTTTTTATGACCCGCCTGGGCGAAGAACTCGCCCGTACCAAACGCGGGGAAGAAGCGGCCTCGCTTATGGTTATGGATGTTGACAAATTTAAAAACTTTAACGACACCTACGGGCACCTGGCAGGGGACCGCGTACTGGAGTGCATTGCCCATACGATCAAGCAGGCGGTACGGGTGGAGGATGTGCCTTCCCGTTTTGGCGGCGAGGAGTTTACCGTGCTTCTGCCGAACACTCCCCGCCAAACCGCCTGGATAGTGGCGGAACGCATACGCACTTCCATTTCGGCGATGCAGGTGCCCTGGGAGCCGCCCCTGCCGCAGGTAACGATCAGCATCGGCGTAGTAAGTTTTGATCTGCGCGCACACGCCGCGGCCGATGAAATTATCCGCCGCGCCGACGAGGCGCTTTACCAGTCAAAAGAAAACGGCCGCAACCGCACTACCGTCTGGGGCGCGGGGCTCCTCTTCAGGATTCAGCGTAAAACCGGCGATACGGCGCCCGTTATGGCCTAAGCGCCCGTCCTCAGTTCGGCGCGGAATACCGCCGCGCCGTTTTCGGCGCGCCTGCCTTCAATGGCAAAAGCCGCGGCGGCGGCCGGCGGAGCGCCGGCGGTATCGGCGCAGGGGGTCTGACAGTTTCCCATAAACAGGTCGAGTGTCTCGCCGTATCGCGCTTCGGCAAGATAATTGATGTCCACCCGAATCTGCCGCGCGTTTTCCAAAACTGAATTTTCCACAAGATCCTGCATCCACTGGATATAGCGGGTGTTGTTCATGTGGCCGTTATAATCGATGTCGGAATAGCAGACGCGCCGGCTCACTGCCGGCGGCAGAGAAGCGGCGGCAAGTCCCGGCGGCGGTTCATTGCCGGGAACCGGCCCCGGCAGGGAATCGATTCCTTCGTTTTTGGGAAGCCGCTCGGTGGCCTGCTGGGGCCGCAGGGGCCGGCGTTTTTCCATGTCGAGGATCAGCCACGCGCTGCGGCCCCTCACAACCGGCGCGTCTTTTTCGTCGCGGATATCGTAGTCGCGTATGGCAAAAAGACGGTTGGGGCCGCGGGGCCAGGAACGCACGGTCACCGGCTCGCCGAAACGGGGACGCCGTTCCATAAAAACGGAAAGCCGCGACAGTACCCAGACCTGGCCGCCTGTTTTCATCGCGTCACGGCCTACTCCCAAAATTTCGGCGTGGCTTATCGCCGCTTCCTGAAAGCAGTCAAACGTGGCGGCGATGGTCAGCGTGTCGCTCGCGTCAATATCGGCAAAACGCACCTTGAGTTTTTCGCTAAAAATATCCATCACGGTTATGATCCTTTGCGTCTCTTCTTTCACGGCGGCCTGCCCGGGAACCCGCTCGGCGGCCTGCGGGGGAGCTTCAGGAAAGGTATTCCGCAAGTTTTTTTAGAACTTCCTCAAAATCCAAAGGCTTTCCCACATGGCCGTTCATTCCCGACGCGAGGCATTTCTCCACATCTTCCTTAAATACATTGGCGGTCATGGCGATGATCGGAATGGTTTTTGCCGCCGGTACTTCCATCGCGCGAATGCGGCGGGTCGCCTCGTAGCCGTCCATTTCGGGCATCTGCACATCCATCAGGATCATGTCGTAGGTATCCGGCGCTTCGTTGAACATATCAAGCGCCTGTCTTCCGTTCACGGCGCAGTCGATGACCAGCCTGGCCGGTTCCAGCAGGGCCAGTACAATCTCGCGGTTAATTTCAATGTCTTCGGCCAATAAAATTCTTTTGCCGGGAAACTGGACAATTTCCCCGACCTGTTTTTCTTTTTCCCTGATACTGGCAAAGCCCAGACAGCTGTTGATAATATCGGCAATGGAAGAGGGAAATATGGGCTTGGCGAGGAATTTGTCCACACCGGCCGTCTTTGCCTCGTCTTCTATCGAGGTCCACTCGTTGGCCGAGATCATAATCACCACCGAAGGACGATCCTTTCGTACGGATTTGATAAAGCGGGTAAGGGCAATGCCGTCCATGCCGGGCATGCGCCAGTCAACAAAGTAAATGTCGTAACCGTCGTTCTTTTCGATAAGCACGACGGCGTCTTCGCCGCTTATCGCCGTGTCACAGGCAAGCTTAAAGCGGCGGGCAATTTCCTCAAAGTATTCAAGCACGTCTCTGACGTCGTCAACAACCAGGATGCGGATATTGTTCCAGTCGGCGAACGGGGAGAGCGGGCCCCATTCGCCCTTTCTTTTCTCCATGCGTACGGTAAAAAAGAAATGCGAACCCTTTCCCGCCTCCGACTCGACCCATATTCTGCCGCCCATCAGTTCCACAATACTTTTGGAGATAGCCAGACCCAGTCCGGTACCGCCGAACCTGCGCGAAGTATTGCTGTCCGCCTGCTCGAATGAGCGGAAGAGCCTATCCTTTTGTTCCACGCTGATTCCGATTCCCGAATCGGCGACTTCGATTTGCATGGTGCAGAAACCGTCCGCGCTTTCTTCCAGCAGCCTGGCTTCGAGGCATATCTCGCCCTCTTCCGGCGTAAATTTAACGGCGTTGGAAAGAAGGTTGGTGATCACCTGGGTAAGGCGCTGATCGTCGCCGATAAAAACGGAAGGAATGTTGCGGCCAAGCTTGACGATAAAATGCTGGCGTTTTTCCTCAACGCGAAAATTGATAACGTTCACCGCTTTGCGCAGGGTTTTTTCAAAATTAAATTCCAGCAGGGACAGTTCGAATTTGTTCGCTTCGATTTTTGACATGTCAAGAATATCGTTGATCACGCCCAAAAGATGGTTGGAGGCGTCGGCAATTTTTGAAAGGCAGTAATTTTTCTTTTCGAGGTCGCGGGCCCCCATGGCAATGTTGGTCATGCCGATAATGGCGTTCATGGGAGTACGCATTTCGTGGCTCATATTGGCCAGAAAATCGCTCTTGGCCCTGGTGTTGGACAGGGCCTCTTCGCGGACGCGGATTAAATTTTGGGTCATGTCATTCCGCTGCATGGCATTGGCAATGAGCAGGCTGCCCGATTTGAGAATCGCTATTTCGTCATCGGCAAATTTCCGCTCGTTGGTTTTGTCGTCAAAACCGACAAAACCCCAAAAGTAGTCCTGCAAAAATACGGGTATTATCAGCATGGAGACGATGTTTTGCTCTTCCAGTCTTTTGCGTATAGGCCCGTCCACATTTTTTACGGCGCCCTGAAAACACTCGCCCTTAAGCAGTTTTTCGTTCCAGCCGGGAATATCTTCTCCGGACAATTCAAGATTGACCGCCTTGCTTTTTTCAAGGGAAGTGTCTTCTTCCCATTCATAGAGAAGGCGGGTATAAAGGCTGTCGTTTTTAATAAAATTTTTCCAGATATAGACCGTATCAACATCGACGGCCCCGGCCATCATTCCCATACAGTCCCAAATATCCCTTTCAAAATTGGCGGGATCCGATTTAAGAAGCTCGGTGGCGGCGAGATTTACCGTGCGAAGCAGCTGGTCCCGGCGCTTGATTTCCCTGTTCATCCGCCGGTAGATCACTTCCTGCAGTTTAAAGATAATGCCGATGTAAAAACCGGGAACCAAAAAGGACTGAATCTGATCCGCGTATTTGAATTGACCGGCGGGAATGACCATCCCGGGAAAGCGGTAGTTCAGGTAGTAGCAGAGTCCCAGCAAAAGCAGATGGGTTACAAGGAGAATGACCAGGCTCGGGCCTTCCGCCAAAAGAAAAATCACCACAATGCTCAGCACAAAATAGGACGACATATTCCCGTCGACGCCGCCCAGCAAAAAGAAGGCAATGGGAAAAAGTATGTCGCAGAGGGTAAGTAAAAAAAACCACACCCCCGGTTTGTGAAGCCCGAAAAGATTAACGAAAAAAAAGAGCAGGGCCACCGAAACGGTCATCCCGCTCATAACGATAAAAATGGCCCAATTATACTGGAAAATACTGCGGCTGATAACGGCAACCAGACATGCCCACAGGCCGGCAAAGAGAAACATATTGAGACGCCGCTCTTTAAGGCTTAACGAGCCGGAGAAAAAATAACGCTGCACGAACTGGTTAAGACGCATTTTTTTTATTATAACGTATTTTTTGCGTTATGTCACGCCAAGCCCTTTTCCTCCGGCGCTTTGCCAGCCCTTGCTTTTCAGATAAGCGCCAAGCCGTGTATCCATCACCGTAATGTGGGCGATAAGCCAGTCCCCCACTTCGGTGCGTACTTCCCTGACAAGCTTGTCGGGATCTTTTCCCTGCGCCCATTTTTTGGAAAGCAAACGCATCTTTTCCTTGAAGTTTTCGTGGATACGGTGGTGCTTGTCGAATTCGGGATAGCCTGAACGCTTCTGGATTTGCTCTTCCTCAAAGAAGTGTTTGACCGTGTAGTTGTTGAGAAAGTCGATGCTTTTTTTAAGGTCGTGCTTTTCCAGCCCGTCATTACAGGCGCGGACAATGCCGTTTATCGCCTTAAAAAGTTCCTTGTGCTGGCTGTCGATTTCTTCAACGCCTGTCAGGTAGCGGTCGTCCCAGAGGTATTCGGCGTTTTTTATTTCCACCTTGAACTTGGTCATTTCCACCGCCAGGGCGCCGATGCTTTCCCTGGTTTCAAGCGACATGGCGGCGACCTGTTCTACCGCGGTGTTGATGCTGTCCGCGCCGGAGGCAATTTCGTTGACGCCGCCGGAAATTCCCCGCGTAAGAAGCTCCAGCTGCCGGCCTTCCCCTATCACTTTTTCGCCGGCCTGGAACATTTTGTCCGCGCCCTGCTTTACCTCGCGGGTAATTTCCTGCAGACTGGCAATGGCCTCGAGAATCTGCCGGCTCCCCGTACTCTGTTCTTCCATGGCGTTACGGATCGTGCTTTCCTGTCCCGAAACGGTGCGGACCTCGGAGTCGATATCCTGGAAATTTTCGAACACTTCGCCGATGGCGTGGTGGACCTTGTCGATGCTGTCCTTTATCTTTTTGAGCACGGAACCGATGGTCTTTGACTGCGCGCCGGCGCTTGCCGCGAGCTTGCGGATTTCATCGGCTACTACGGCAAATCCCCTGCCGGAATCCCCGGCGTGAGCCGCCTCAATGGCGGCATTCATGGAAAGCAGGCTTGTCTGGCTGGCGATGTTTTCCATAACCGCGTTAATCTCCAAAAGCCCCAGGGATTCTTTCTGGATTTCCTGCATATCCTGCGAAACTTTTTGCAGGCCTTCCCTGCCCGTTTCCGAGGCGGAGGTAAGGCGCTGGACGTTTTCGGCGTTTCGCACCAGGGTTTGGGTGGCGCTCTGAATGTTGGCGATCATTTCTTCGATAGCGCTGGAAGACTGCGCGACGTTTCCCGTCTGGCGCTCGACATGCTGGTTAAGTTTTTCGATGTGGGAACTTACCTCGTTCATCGCGGCGTTGGTCTGGGCGACCGACGAACTCTGATTCACCGACTGGCCTTTAATGTTCGCAATGCTGGTTCTGATTTCTTCGACCACTTTGGCGGCGTTTTTCATGTTCAGCGCCAGACGGTTTCCTACATCGGCAAGGGCTTCGGTCTGGTGCTTCATGGTCATCACCATATTGCGAATAGCGTCCATGGTCTGATTGAAAGCCGCGGCAAGGATTCCGATTTCATCGTATCTTTTTATGGGCATACGCTGGGTCAAATCCCCCTCGCCCTTGGAAATTTTTTCCAAAACGCCCTGAATCCTGCCGAGCCGCCCAAAGATCATCCGCATAAAGATCAGCATGATCACAACGCCGGCCAGGATACACGCCAGGGCAAGCAGGGCCTGCTGCATGACCTGCCCGCGGATCAGACGGTGAAAGCTCTCCGGTATCACGCCCCCTTCACCGGCAAAAACAAGGGCTGCCGCGTCGAGGCTTTTGCGGAACGAGAACATCGTCATCAATGTACATACCGCCGCCATGAAAACCGAAAAAAAGATCACTACGCGGGTTTTGATGCTGAGCTTCCCTTTCATGCGCTTCCCCTTTGCCCCTTACCATTTTCCGGCAGGGGGTATATATTGTTTAGAGCATATCATGAGCCCTTTTGGGTTGCAAGAACAGAAGTGATGAACAGAAGGAGACTGTTTTTCAGGGATATGCGTTCTATCAATTGTTAAATTATGATAACAAATGAAACGCCAGCCGATTTTCTGGAACGCCCCCAGGTCGATAGTGTTCTCGAAGCGGCGCTGCGCTGTCCCATTGTAACGGTAGTCGCCGGCGCGGGTTTTGGCAAAAGCTTCCAGGTCAAGACTTACCTGAGCAAAAAAAACTATACCGTCATCTGGACGGCGCTTTCCTCCCATGATAACGATCCCGATCTTTTTTGGGCCGATTTTCGCGCGGCGCTGATCGAGGGCAGCGGCAAGCCTCCCCTCTTCACCGGACGGCGCTTTCCCGCTTCGGACGCGGCCATCGACCAGTATGTCAGAACCGCCTTCAGGCAGTTACGGCGGCGACGTTATGTGCTGGTCTTCGACAATGTCCATCTTCTTGCCGACGAGCGGGTGCTGCACTTTGGCGAACGGGCGCTGCGCTACGCGTCGCTTCGCCTCAGCGTCATCCTTATATCCCGCCGCGATTCGGAGAACCTGTCCCAAAACGAGGGGCACGGCCTTAATCTTGTCAGTTTTGAGTCGCGGGGCCTTCTTGGTCATGTTGATCAGGAGGATCTGTACTTTAGCCGGCGGGAATGCGCCGATTACTTTGAACGCCTTGCCATACCGCTTACCCCGTCCGAAGCGGACGCGGTGTACGGTGATACCGAGGGCTGGATTTTCGGAATGCGCCTCGCGGCCACGTACAAGCAAAGCGCTCCGGGGGCCGTTTATGTAAGCGGGGTGATCAGGCATCATGTTTTTTCGTTCATCGATTCGCTGTTTAAAAACCTGCCGCCGGAGATCAGCCGGTTTTTTATCAAGCTTTCCCTCTTTGACCAGCATCCCAAGGATTTGGTAAGAAAACTCGCCGGCCCGGCGCTGTTTCAGCAGTTTGAACACCACCGTATATTTATCCACACCTCGTTTTATGAAAACCATTACCGTATCCATCATCTGTTTCTTGAATACCTGCGGGGCCTCCAAAACGATCTAAGCGGCGAAGAACGCAGGGAAGTCTGGCGTATTTGCGCCGATCACGCCTACAGCCAGGGCGACTTGTTGATCGCGATAAACTATCTGGAAACGGCCGGAGACTATGACAGGATCATTGATCTGTTCATCGACAATTTTTCCCGAATTCTGGGCGGGGCATCGGCCGGCCATATGTTCGAAGTGCTCGACCGCATGCCCCACGCGGCGTACCAGAGCAATCCCCACGCCATGCTGATGCGAATCTGGCTTCTTGTTTATCTGAACCGCCTTGACGAAGCCCGCAAGGGGCTTGAGACCGAAATTGCCCGCGTTCTTAAACGTCCCGCCGGAACCAAAGCGGACTACATTACGCTGGCGGGCGCTTATCTTGTTTTGGGCGCCATTGTCTGGATGCGTTCGATTTATACCGCCGAGTATAATTACTCGGAGTACATTGAAAAATTTTACCGCTACGCGAAGCTGGGCGGCTATACCCTGCCCGCGGCGGCAACCCTGTTCAATGTAGGCGCCTATGTGTGCCGCGCCGCCAGCTCCGTCCGGGGTGAATGTGAGCGCTACATCGAATCGTTTTCAAAAATAATTCCCCCCATAGCGGAGATACTCGGCGGCTGCCTCGCCGGCCTTGACGATTTGGGCCGGGGAGAAATCATGCTCTACCGGGGAAACCTTGACAAGGCCGAAGAACATTTACTTTTGGCGCAGATCACGGCAAAAAAGAACCGGCAGTTTAACATAGAAAACCGCGCGATTGTTTATCTTGTCCGGCTCTATATATCCCGGGGCGACTGGCAGGAAATCAACAAACTGCGCGGACGCCTGAGAGAGCATCTGTATGAAAAAGACTACCTTAACCGCCGCGAGTTTTTTGACATGGCCGCCGGATGGTTTTATGCCCGGCTGGGAATGGAAGACCGTGTGGCGGACTGGCTGAAAAATGATTTGGAAGAAAGCGGCCAGGGTTCACACCTGCTCAAACCCGAAACCCTGATTAACGCGCGCTGCCACTATAACCGCGGGGACTACAAAAAAACGATAGCGGTACTTGCCGGCCTTGAAAACCCGCCGGTCATGGGGAAGATCGAAATACTCCTGCTTAAAGCGCTTGCCTGTTTCAAGATGGGCGACAAAAGCGGGGCGGCCGGGGCCCTGGCCGGCGCGTGGAAAGCGGCGCAGCCCAACGGCTTTTTGTTTCCCTTTACCGAACTGGGAAAAGACATGAAATCCCTGGCCGAAGCGTTCCACAAACAGGGCGCCGACGCCCCCATACCGGCGGAGGATCTGGAACGCATACGGCTTTCCGCAAGCGCCTATGAAAAGCGGCTTGCCCTCGTGGCGGAACATTTTCAAAAGCCCCAGATACAAAACAGTTCCCGGCAGGTAACGCGCAGCGAAACGGCGATACTCCGCCTGTTCTCGCAGGGCTACACGGTCGAGGAAGTGTCCGACGAATCAGGCCTTTCCGAAAATACGCTCAAGAGCATGATCAAGCGAATCTACGAAAAGCTCGGCGCGGCAAACCGCGCCGACGCCATACGCATAGCGACATACCTGGATCTGATCAGCGGCGAAGATTAAACCGCGGCGGCGGCGCGTTTTTCGATTGTTTTGATCGCGCGGTATAGAAGTTCGTTGACCGGCGTCGGAATGCCGTGCTTTTTTCCGTACGCGATTACCGTGCCGGAGAAAACATCGACCTCGGTTTTACGCCCCGCCATCACATCCTGACACAGCGACGTATAGCTGTTATCGCCAAGCGCCCTCATCGCCGCGTACCACGCGTCGATGTCGCTGTCGTCAAGGTTTATCCCTTCGGCCCTTGAAATGGCGATAACTTCACGCATGGCGCTTTCGAGAATTTCACCGGCCTCCCTGACTTCCATCGGGCCGCCTTTTTTAAAAACGCCGTAGGGAAGACGCAGCAGCGCCGATGTCTGATTGGCCCCGACATTCACCATGAACTTGTACCAAAGCGCCCGCTTCATGTCATCCTCGTGGTATTTAAACGGTATGCCCGCCCTGGTAAAAAATTCGGCGACGGCCCCGTCGCGCCCGCGTTCTTTTTGCCCCGCCGCCTTTCCCGCCCCGTCGCCAAAGTTGATAAAGCCCCGCTGGGTAAACGTCACTTTGCCGCCCGCGTTCTGCGCGTCGGTACTTACGATCATCGCCAGGGGAAGGCGCTCCCTGCCGTAGACGGCGCCGATCAGCTCTTCGCTTGCAATGCCGTTAAGAAGGGAGATAATGATCGTGCCGGGGCCGACAAAGTTTTTCATGTCGGCAATAAGCCGCTCAAGATGATAGTTTTTACAGGCCGCGATGATCAGATCGGGGTACTTCTCCGGCGTTTTTGTATCGCCGGTCAAAGCAAAATCGACGCGGCTGCCGTTGATCCAAAGGCCGTCCCGCCTGTAGCGCTCGAACCTTTCGCCCGAGGCCAAAATGGAAACACAGGCGCGGTCGTAACGGTACAACGAATCGGCCGCCAGAAGCCCGATTGCTCCGGCGCCGGCAATAAGAACGGATTCGATGGGCTTGATCATGTATACGTCAGTATCACCGGAGAAAACATCGTTGTCAAGCGGGGCGTATCCCGATACACTCGAACCGTGAAGGCGCCATGTTAAAATTTTTGATTAAAAAAACCTGCTTTGATCTTTGGGATCATCTTTTCAGCATGCTTTTTTTGAACCTTGTCTTTATCGCGCTTTTTTCCCTGGCTTTTATTCTGCCGCCCCTTCCCGCGCGCGCCGCGGCCGGCGCGGTGATTTTTGCGGCGCGCCTGTTTCTCATGCTGCTTCACCTCTGCGCGTCATCGCGCTGCCTCAAGCTTGTTTCCGATTACCGCGCCTTCGGTTTTGCCGATTATTTTGCCGCGCTTAAACACGCCTTTAAACCGGCGCTGGTTCTGGCGCTTGCCGGCGCGGCGGGCGGATTTTTGTCGCTGATAGGCATTCCGTTTTATCTTGCCCTGGGGAATTTTACGGGAGCGGCGGCGGCGTTCTTTGGCGCGTGGCTGCTGCTCTTTTGCGCCGCGGCGCTTCAGTTTTTTCCGGCCCTTTACTTCAGGCTTGAAAGCCGCCCGCTGTACGCCGTTAAAAAGTGTTTCCTTGTTTTTTTTGACAATCCCCTGTTTTGCCTTGCCTCGCTTGCCGTTACCCTGCCGCTCTGTGTTTTAATCCTCCCCTGCCCGTCGTTTCCCCTGCTCTATCTTGATGAAGCGCTCCGCGTTCTTCTCTTCAAGTACGATTGGCTTGAAGCGCGGCGCGGAGAGGCGGACAGTGAAAAAAGCGCGGGGCGTTTACCTTTGGCAAAAGACCCGCGAAGGCGGAAAATTCCCTGGAAAGAAATTCTCGCGGAAGAGGACGAAAAAACCGGCGTCAGAACCTGGCGGGATTTCCTGTTCCCCTGGCGGCTTTAAACGCCCGCGGCGCGGATTTCCGGCAAATTGAGCGAAAAGTCCCAAAAATCGTAAAATATCGTAAAAATCGTAAAATTTTTTAAAAATTCGTTAAAATTCGCTTGACAGGGATATGAAAGCGGTTTACACTGTACCCTGCGATTCAGAAAGGATCGTTTTTAATGAAGAAATTATGTAACCGGTTTCACCCGCGGCAGGTCTGCCCCGGATAAAATCGTTTATCGCCGGCCCGGCCGGTTAGTTTGGAGTGTTTATGGCGGAAGCGTTATTCAGGGCGGAGCACATCAAAAAGGCCTTTTCGGGGGTCTATGCCCTGCAGGATGTGCAGTTTGAACTGCGGACGGGCGAAGTTCACGCGTTATTGGGCGAAAACGGCGCCGGCAAGTCGACTTTGATGAAGATCATCTCGGGGGTTTATACCCGCGATTCGGGCGATGTGTACCTTAACGGGCAGAAGCTCACCCATGACCTGACCCCGCAAACGGCCCAGACCCGGGGCATAGGGATTATCCACCAGGAGCTCAACCTCTGTCCCCATCTGACGGTGGCCGAGAATATTTTTCTGAACCGCGAATTCACGACGACCGGCGTGCTGAACCAAAAAAAGCAGAACGAAGAGGCGAAAAAATACCTGCTGCAGCTCAACCTCGACATCGATCCGGACACCCAGGTAAGCAAGCTTCCCGTGTCGAAACAACAGATGGTGGAAATTTGCAAAACCCTGTCGATGAACGCCAGCATCATCATTATGGATGAACCTACTTCGGCGCTTACCGAAAAAGAAATCGAGGATCTTTTCAAGGTCATCGCGATGCTCAAGGAGGCGGGCAAGGGGATTGTCTATATTTCCCACCGGCTCGAAGAGCTTTCCCGCATTGTCGACCGCGTAACGATTCTTCGCGACGGCAGACACGTGACGACGATGAATTTTGCCGATACCAGCCTGCCCGAAATTATCAGCTACATGGTGGGCCGTACCCTCGACGAAAAATTCCCCCGTATCGAAGTGCCCCGCGGCGAAAAGGTGCTCGAAGTAAAAGGCCTTTCGTCTTCCTGCGGCGTGGGCGTCAAAGACGTTTCCTTCGACCTGTATAAAGGGGAAATTCTCGCCTTCGCCGGCCTTATGGGCGCCGGCCGAACCGAAACGGTACGGGCTATTTCCGGCGCCGACAAGATGAGCGGCGGCGAAGTTATTCTGAACGGAAAGCCGGCTAAAATCAAATCTCCCGCGGACGCCATATCAAAGGGCCTTTTCTGCGCGCCGGAGGATCGGAAGCGGGACGGCCTTTGCGTACGGATGACCCTGGCGGAAAACATTACGCTGCCCAATCTGGATTTTGTGTCAAAATTCGGGGTTATCATGAGCAAGGTCGAGGGAGAAAAATCCAGGGAAATGGTAAAAAGCCTGCGGATCAAAACGCCCAGCGTGTTCCAGTACGTGAGGAACCTTTCCGGCGGCAACCAGCAAAAAGTCGTGGTGGGAAAGTGGCTTATGCGAAACGCCCAGGTGGTTATTTTTGACGAGCCGACAAGGGGCATCGACGTAGCCTCCAAGATCGAAATTTACAATATTATCAACGATCTTAAAAAGAACGGCATTGGGGTGATGTTTGTTTCATCGGAACTGCCGGAGGTCTTGGGCATGTCGGATCGCGTCATTGTCATGTGCAACGGGAAGATAACCAAAGAACTGGTTACCAAGAATACGAATCAGGAAGAAATATTGCATTATGCAACACAATATTGAAGGGGTGAATTGATGGCCAATTTGAGACTTCCCAGGTTAAATCTGTCGAGGGGGCAGCAGCAGATACTGTCCTGTATTATCGGGCTTTGCGCGCTCAGCCTGTTTTTCGCGATTACTTCGAAGTATTTTTTTAACGGAGACAATCTGATAACCGTGGCCCAGCAGACCGCGGTTATCGCGATTATCGCCATGGGGCAGACCTATGTGCTTATCACCGGCGGCATCGATCTTTCGATTGGTTCCAACATCGCCCTCTGCGCGATGATAGCGGCGATGATGATGGTCCACGATCCCGATGTGGGAATCCACCCCGACTTGCCCATGGTTGTGGGTCTTTTTATGGGCCTTTTAACCGGCGTGGCGGCGGGGGCGGCCAGCGGGGCCATGATAGCTTTTGGAAGGATACCGCCCTTTATCGCTACCCTGGGAACCATGACGGTTGTCCGGGGTCTGGCTCTGGTTATGACCCAGGGCTACCCCATCAGCGGAATGCCCAATTCGTTTACCGCCATGGGAACGGGGTATAACTTTGGCATCGGCAATCTCTACGATATCGAGCAGGGCGGCCACTATGTACCGGACGGAATGATCAAGATCCCCAATATCGTCGTGATTATGGTGGTAACGGTTTTTGTCTTTGGTTTTATTTTACAGAAAACAAAATGGGGCCGTCATGTTTACGCGGTGGGGAGCAATTTTGAGGCGGCCCGCCTTTCCGGCGTCGATACCAAAAGAACGATCATGATGGTTTACATGGTCTCCGGTTTTCTGGCCGCCCTGGCGGGCTGCCTTTTGGCGGCGCGGGTGTATTCCGCCGGTCCCGCCGCCGGCGACGGCTACGAACTGGACGCGGTCGCCTCTTCGGTTATCGGCGGCACCAGTACCATGGGCGGCGAGGGCACCGGCTTGGGGACCTTTATCGGGGCGTTTATTATCGGCGTACTGCGCAACGGTTTGAACCTTATCGGCGTGAATCCTTTTGTGCAGAAAATTGTCATCGGTATTGTTATCGTCGCTTCCGTATTCCTTGACCGCGTACGGAACCGCGAAAAACAATGAGATTCGGGTTATTTTTGGCGTTCGTAGAACGCCTCAAAACAATATGCGAGGAGAAAAACATGAAGAAGAGATTTTTGTTCGCTGTAGCAGGTCTTATCCTGCTGGCTTCTCTGCCGGCATTCGGCCAGAAAAGTACTTTTGGGAACACCCCTCCCAAGGCAATGTTCATTGCCATGGACTCGATGGACCTTCACTGGCTTAAACTTACCAGGGGCGCCCAGCAGCAGGCCGCCAAGCTTAAAATTGACTACAACAACAGCGCGCCGGCGGGAAAAGTTGACGCCAGTCAGCAGATCGCCATTATGGAAGACGCCATTACCGCCAAGTATGATATTATCCTGCTGGCCCCTCAGACCGCCCAGGCGCTCATACCTGTCGTGAACAAGGCCAAAGCCGCCGGTATCAAGGTGGTTTTGGTGGATTCCGGTCTTGGCGCCGGCGCCAACTATGACGCTTTTATCGGCACCGATAACGCCGCCGCCGCCCGTACCGCCGCCGACACGCTGGCAAAGGCCATCGGCGGAAAAGGCAAGGTCGCCATTGTCAACGCCCAGGCGGGCGCCGCTACCACCATGACCCGCGAAAATGAATTCAAGGCCCAAATTGCCGCCAAGTATCCCGGCATCACCATTGTGGGAACCCAGTATTCCGACGGCGACAAGGCCAAGGCTTTGAACATTACCACCGACTTTATGCGGGCCAATCCCGATCTTGCCGGCGTCTATGCCTGTAACGAAGGCGCCACTGTGGGCGCGGGCAACGCGGTAAAGCAGGCGGGAAAAGCCGGAAAAGTCGTCGTGGTCGGCTGGGACAAGAGCGCCGAATCCCAGGCTCTTGTTATGGACGGCACGATTAACGCGGTCATGGTTCAGAACCCCGCCGCCATGGGAACCAAGGGAATTCAGGCCGGCGTGGATCTGCTGAACGGCAAGTCCGTCTCAAAAGATATGATTGACTCCGGCTGTACTGTCGGAACCAAAGCCAATATTGGCCGGCTCTAAACACGGATTCGCATTTTAAAAAAGTACCCTGTTTGTAACGGGGTAACGTCTACTTCAAACCCTGCCAGTTAACCGGCAGGGTTTGTTTTTTGCCCTCCGCGACGCGGGCGGACCCCTGATTTTGAGGGATTAAAATTCGGCGTTCTCACTTGACAATATTCGGCCGGGGCGATATATTTGAATATAGGAATAGATGTTCACATATTCAAATATATCTTTGGAGGCGAGTAAATGGACAGGGCGGACGGCCTTTTGGTCTTTCACCGCGAACAGGTAGAGCAGGCGGCGGAAAGCCTGCCGCCCCAGCGGGAGCTTGAGAGGCTGGGCGAATTTTTCAAGGTTCTGACCGATCCGACACGGCTCAAGATTCTCTATGCCCTGGGCCTGGGGGAACTGTGCGTGTTTGACCTTTCGGTAAGCGTCGGCGCCGGGGTGTCCTCGGCAAGCCACCATTTGGCGGCCCTGAAACGGGTGCGCCTGGTCAAGGCCCGGCGGGACGGCCGGATTATCTACTATTCCCTGGACGATGCCCATGTGAATTCAATCATCAAATACGCGCGGGAACACCTGGGAGAAGGAGGCGGATTATGACACGGGAATTTACCTTGCGGGGACTTGAGTGTCCGCACTGCGCGGCGCGAATAGAGGCGGATGTACACAAACTTGCCGGCGTTCTGTCCGCCAGGGTGAATTTAATGACAACCACCCTGACGGTAACAACCGGCGAGCCGTTTGAAGGCGATCTGGAAAAGGCCCTTGACTCTATCGTCCGCAGGCACGAGCCGGGTACGGCGGTCTTTGAGAAAACAAAAGAGGCGGGGACTGCCGGAACAGGAACCGAAGGCGGGCGCGGATTTAAGGGTGAACGGGAAAAAACCGGAAACGGCGAAATAGCGCGGATCATTACCGGCGGAATATTTTTCGCGATGGGCTTTGGACTTGAAAAATTCATATCCCCGTCGGTTTTTCCGAACGGCCGGATATTTACCTGGCTGCTCTTTGGACTTTGCGCGGTATCCATGCTGATTACCGGCTGCAGGGTGATCTTTCAGGCGCTGCGGAACATAGCGCGGGGCGCGCTGTTTGACGAAAATTTTTTGATGACCATCGCGACCGCCGCGGCCTTTGCTGTCGGGGAATATCCCGAAGCGGCGGCGGTCATGCTGTTTTACCGCGTGGGCGAGTATTTTCAGGATTACGCGGTGGGTAAATCGCGGCGTTCCATCGCGGCGCTTACCGCGATCCGGCCCGACCGCGCCTGCGTCATCCGCGGCGGCGTAAAGACCGATGTAAAGGCGGAAGACGTAAGCGTGGGCGAACATATCGAGGTAAAACCCGGCGAGCGGATTCCCCTGGACGGTATTGTTATCGAGGGAAGATCCTTTGTGGATACCTCGGCGTTAACCGGCGAATCGGTACCCCGCGAAGCGGGGCCCCGTACGGAAGTATCGGCGGGCTCTGTTAACACCCTGGGAGTATTATTGATTGAAACGACAAAAGCCGCGAAAGATTCCGCGGTCTCGCGCATCCTCGATCTGGTGCAGTACGCGAGCGGTAAAAAATCACGGGCCGAAAAATTCATTACCCGTTTCGCAAAGGTATATACGCCGATTGTTACCTCCGGCGCTTTTTTGCTCGCGGTAATTCCGCCGCTTTTTTTCGGCGGCGAATGGAACGAATGGATCAGGCGCAGCATTATCTTTTTGGTTGTCTCCTGCCCCTGCGCGCTGGTAATTTCAGTTCCCCTGGGATTTTTCGGCGGCATCGGCGCCGCTTCGCGGCGGGGTATACTTATCAAGGGCGGCAATTATCTTGAACTGCTCGCCAAAACAACGACCGCGGTTTTTGACAAAACCGGCACCCTTACCAGGGGCGTATTTAACGTGAGCGCGGTTCATCCGGCCCATCCGGAAAGCCTTGGCGCCGATGAACTTTTGGCGGCGGCGGCTCACGCGGAACAGTTTTCAAATCACCCGATTTCTTCTTCGCTCCAGGCCGCCCATTCCTGCGAAGGCTGCGGACAGCTCAGCGTAAAAGACCACCGCGAGATTCCCGGCAAGGGCGTCAGCGTTACGGTTGACGGCGTACCGGTTCTGGCGGGAACCCTGGACCTGCTCCGCGAAAAGGGAGTTGACGTTGAAAGCGGGACGGAGCTTTGTATGAGCCCCGCCGAATGCGCAAAAAAAGACGGCGGAACAATCGTGCATATTTCGGAGAACGGCAGGTATACCGGACATATTGTCATATCCGATGAAATAAAGGCCGACGCCAAAAACGCCATCAGCGCGTTAAAGCGGGCGGGGGTAAAAAAGACGGTCCTGCTTACCGGCGACACCGACAGGGTTGGACGGGATACGGCGGCCGCCCTTGGAATAGATGAATGTTATACGGAACTTTTACCTTCGGACAAGGTAGAAAAAGTGGAAGCCCTGCTTGAGTCCCAAACCGGGGCCGGCGGAAAACGGCGCGGCGCCCTGATATTTGTCGGGGACGGCATCAATGACGCGCCGGTACTTGCCCGCTCCGACGTGGGTGTGGCGATGGGCGGCCTGGGAAGCGATGCGGCCATCGAAGCCGCCGACGCCGTCATTATGAGTGACGAGCCGTCGCGGCTGGCCCAGGCGATCGTTATTGCCCGTAAAACCATGGGGATAGTAAAAGAGAATATCGTTTTTTCCCTGGGCGTAAAGGCGATCATGCTCGGTCTTGGCGCCGCCGGACTTGCCTCGATGTGGCTTGCGGTCTTTGCGGATGTGGGGGTTACTTTTTTGGCGGTGCTTAATTCGCTCAGGCTTTTGTCAAAAAAGGCCTGAGCGGGGGTTTTTAACGCTTGACAAGCGTTAAAATATGGTCAATAATATGCCTTGTGAAAAAAAGTTCCGAAAAGGCGCGTAATCCGCGCCTGACTTGGCACGGTTCTTGCTCTCTCTCTCTCTCTCTCTCTCTCTCTCTCTCTCTCTAATACTCATCACCATCTCTTATTAAGGGATAAATACGCCCTGACCGATTCTTCCCTCACGCGATGTCTCTGTCACGGCGCGTATACCCATCCACAATTTTTTTCCAAAGGAGCGAAAAAGTGATTCTCAATTTGGTACAAAAAAAGCGTTCGCTTTTAATCGGGATCTGGCTCGCGTTTGTATGCGGTCAGATTATCGCCCAATCCCCCGTACAACAATTGGTTGCCGCCGCGGGACGGGGGGATGTCCAGCAGGTCAAAGCGCTGCTTGATCAGAAAATTAAACCGGATGTTAAAAATCCGGTTACCGGTCATACGCCGCTCATGGCCGCCGCCTTCGGGGGCCATGCCGAAACCGTCAGCCTTTTGATTGCTTCAAAGGCCGGTGTCAACGCCGCGGACATTGACGGCGGCACCGCGCTTATGGCCGCCGCGGCGACGGGGAAACCTGGCATCGTGGAACTCTTGATCAGCGCCAAAGCCAATGTCAACGCAAAGGACAAATTCGGCGACACGGCGCTTTTTTTCGCCGCCTCCAACGGACATAAAGAAATTGTCAGCCGTTTAATTGCCGCCAAAGCCGCCGCCAACATAAAAGATGTGACACAGGACACGCCGCTTATGACCGCCGTTGCCAAAGGCTACGTTGATATAAGCGCCATGCTGATTGCCGCCAAAGCGGATGTCAACGCAAAGAGCGCCGCCGGGATAACTCCGCTTATCGCGGCGGTGGCGGCGAACAATACGGAAATGATCAACACCCTGATTGCCGCCAAAGCCAATGTCAACCTGGCCGGTATGGGGGGCCTGACTCCGCTTATGATAGCCGTACTGAACGGCCGGGCGGATATTGTACAACTGTTGATCGACGCCGGGGCCGGCGTGAACGCGGCGGACGACGAAAACAGGACCGCCCTGATGTTGGCCGCCGTGGAAAACCAGACGGATATTGCCAAGCTTTTGCTGGACGCCAAAGCCGGCGTTGATATCGCGACCAAAGAGCCCAAGGAAGGAGGCGGATTTGGAAGATTCCTTGGCGGATTGGCCAATCACCTTGGCGGCGGAGGCGATCTCATAAATATGGGGCTTGGCGCGATAGGAAGAGCCGCCTGGGAAAACGACGGCTATACCGCGCTGATATTTGCCTCGGGAAACGGTAACGACGCGCTGGTCCGGCTCCTGATTGCCAACAAGGCCAACGTAAACAAAGCGGCAAATTTGAACACCACTCCGCTCTATCACGCGGCGGCCGAAGGGCACGCTTCCACGGTCAAAATTCTGCTTGACGCCGGCGCGAAAATAAACGTGAAAGATCAGGCGGGCCGCGAATCGGAACTTATCGCCGCGATTAAATCGGGCAGTATTGAAACGGTAAATCTGCTTATTCAGGCCGGATCAAAAGTCAATGACGACAACATTAAGGGAATAACGCCGCTGATGTTTGCCGCCGGAAAAAACACCGCCATGCTGAAGGTGATCATGGACGCGGGCGGCAGCGCCGACATCAAAAAAACATCCAGAAGCAAAGACACCGCGCTGATGTTTGCCGCCGCCTCGGGAAATACCGAGGGCGCGAAACTGCTGCTTGACGCCGGCGCCGAGGTAAACGTAAAAACAGGCAAGGATGTAACGGCCCTCCTGCTTGCCGCCGACACGGGAAACGTTCCCCTTGTTTCCCTGCTGGTAAACGCCGGCGCCGATATAAACGGCAAAACAAAAAACGGCGTTACGCCGCTTTTTGCGGCCCTGGCGTCAGGCGCGTACGGGGTAAAGAAAGACTGGGGCGTTGACAAAGAGATTGATTTGTACAGGCTTTCTCTTCTGTCGGTTGAAAAGCCGGTTTCCGCTTCGATACTTGATCCGCTCTTAAAAGACGGCGTCAATGTTAACGCGAAAGACAGTGAGGGATATACCCCGCTGATACTTGCCGCCGCGACCAACAACGCCGAGGCGGTCAACCGTCTGTTGCGGGCCAATGCCGATATCAAAGCAAAAACAAAAACCGGGGACACGGCCCTTATTTTTGCCGCCTACCGGGGCAACCTCGCCATCGCGAACAGCCTTATGGCGGCGGGCGCCGCTGTCGCCGAAAAGAACGAAGCGGATGCCACGGCGCTGATGTACGCCGCCATGGGAGGCAATGTTGACCTGGTCAAAACCCTGCTGGCCGCGGGAGCGGAACTCAACGGGAAAAACAAAAGCGGCTCAACCGCCCTGATGGCCTCTTCCAACGGGGATGTGACGGAACTCCTGCTCAAGTCGGGCGCGGACAGCGGGGCAAAGGACAACAACGGAAAAACCCCCTTGATGTTTGCCGCCCAGAACGGCGACTCAAGGAGTTTTACGCTGCTCCTTGACGCGGGTTTGGATATAAAGGCGCTCCACAAAACCGGCGCTACCGTACTTACCTTCGCCGCCATGGGCAGCAACGCGGGCATTGTCGACACCTGTCTTGAAGCGGGACTGCCGCTTAATCCCGCAAAGGGAATTACTCCCCTTGGCGCCGCTGCCGGAGGGAGTGAGTTGAGGGCCCTGCGAAAACCGGGCATAGCCCTTGCGGAACTGGGGGAAATGACGGCGGCAAAGGATGCCGGCATGGTAAAAAAACTCATTGCCGCCGGGGCCGACATCAACGGCGGACAATCTACGCCTTTAATGTACGCTGTCTGGGGGTCTAACTTGCCCGCGTTTATGGTTTTGATTGAATCCGGCGCCGATCCGTCAAAGAAACCGGATCCGGTGAAGTTTCTTGAAATGATGATGAAAGGGGGTATAAATCTGAGCGAAGCGCAGATGAAGATGTACGGAATACTCAAAACGCTCGAAGGCAGGGCGCCGCACCCCCATAACTCAGAACGTTCGGGGCTGCTCAAAGACGCCGCCTGAAAACAAAACCGGCGGCAGGCCGCGGGGAAGCTGTAAAAGCGGCTTCCCTGCGCCGCGCCGTCTAGATCACCCAATCCCAGAAGGCGTTCTGTTCCAGCTCCGTCTTTTCGCCCTGCCTGTCGTCGGTCTTGTACTGCAGTTCGGGATTCTTTACGCTGACCTTGGTTTTTTCCGGCACCGATTTTGTTACAAAGGCGTTGCTGCCTATCACCACGCCTTCGCCGATCACGGTGGTTCCGCCCAGAATGGAAGCCCCCGAATAGATAGTAACGTGATCCTCAATCGTGGGATGGCGCTTGACGCCTTTAAGGGTCTGGCCGCCCCGGGTGGAAAGTCCGCCCAGGGTGACGCCCTGATAGATTTTTACGTGGTTTCCGATAATCGTGGTTTCGCCGATAACAATACCCGTGCCGTGGTCGATAAAAAAATGATGGCCGATTACCGCGCCGGGGTGTATGTCGATGCCGGTGATGTTGTGGGCGTACTCGGTCATGATCCGGGGGATCAGGGGAACTTCCAGCTCGTAGAGGATGTGGGCCAGGCGGTACACCATGATGGCGTAGATCCCCGGATAGGATGAGATGATCTCGTCCAGGCTGTAGGCGGCGGGGTCTCCGTCAAAGGCGGCGGAAACATCCTGGGCCAGATATTCCCGTACCTCGGGCAGGCGGGCCAAAAACCGGAAGGCAATGCCGGCGGCTTTTTCCTCAATAAGGGATTCCTTTCCGGAATCGCCGCCGCGGGGTCTGGAACAGAGCGCTCTGGCGGTTTCTTTGGAAAGGGAATGAAGCACTTCCTCAAGCATATCCCCCGCGTGGTATTCCACCGATGAAAGGGAAATATATTTTTTTCCGAAGTAGCCGGGAAAGACAAGGTTCCGCAGTTTGTCCAGAATACTTATTACCCGCTCCCGGTTCAAGAGATGTACCGAATCAACTTTGATAATCTCGGCGTGTTCTTCGTAGCTTTTGATTAAAAGATCCGTAAGGTACCTTAACCGCGTGTTCGGTGGTTTTTCCATTAGCCGGCGGCCCCTTTGGAACCGGAACCCGTACCGACCCCGGCCTTGCGAATAATGACTTTATGGACATCACCTTCCACCTGTTCTATCGCAAGAACCGTATGGCCTTCCGCTTTGGCCGACCGGGGAATGTTGTCAAGGGGCTCCCCTTTCAGCGCCAGCAGTTCCAGAACGCCGCCAGGCGCCAGCGCGTCAAGGGCGATTTTTGTTTTGACAAAGGTCATGGGGCAATGTTCTTTGGTGATGTCGAGCCGGGCGGCCGGCGTTTGGGTATCTTTCATGGCTAGATAAAGAGCGACTGCCCTCCCTCCTGCAGCTCAAGAAAAGTCGCCGCGCCGATAACGCTTTTTACCTCGGGAATATAATC
>JAITBL010000274.1 GCA_031283575.1 Treponema sp.
GGAAAAGATTGCCGCGCTGGAAAAAGGGAGAAACGTAAAGGTGCTCCCGACAAAATTGGCGGAAAACGGGCCGGAAGAAGAACCCTATGATTTTTGGTACAAAATAGCTTTAGATACTAAAGAAGCGTGGGTTTATGGATATTATGTCAATTTTACAAACAGGATAGCAATCAGCAAGTGATTTGTCCCTTTTAAACGGCAACGGCGTCATCGACCGCGGCGGCAAGGTTCATTTGACCAGGCGTTCAAGTTCTTTTCTGACGGCTTTGACCGCATCCGCGCCGGCGCTGATCCAGGTAACACCGGGAATCGAGGCGAAAAAGGTGAGCTGGCGCTTGACGTAACGGCGGCTGTTTCTTGCCACGAGCGTCCGTACGCCTTCGATATCCTCCGAAAGGCGGGGACCGTCTTCGGACCGGTCCCCGACAAAAAATTCACGGTAGCCTATGGCCCGCATTCCGGGATCGGCAGGCGTATACCCCCGTTCAAAAAGACGCCGCACTTCCGCCGGAAGGCCGGCGCGGAACATTTCGCCGCAGCGCGCGTCGACACGGCGGTAGAGTTCTTCGCGGTCCCGCCTTATGCCGATGATGAGGAAACGGTATCCGGCGCGGGGTATTTTGCCGGGGGCAAAGCTTCCCAGCGGCCGGCACGATACGCGGCATACTTCCAGCGCCCGCAGGAGCCGGTACGTGTCGTTGGCGTGGATACGCGCGGCGCTTTCGGGATCGCGTTCCGTCAGTTCCGCCATCAGGGGTTCAGGACCCCGTTCGGCCAGCTCGGCCGAAAGCGCCGCGCGGATTGCCCTGTCCGGGGGCGGGGCTTCGCTTAAACCGCAGATAAAGTTTTTAAGGTAAAAACCGGTTCCCCCCGAAATCACCGGCAGCCGGCCGCGGGCGCTTATTTCGCGGCAGGCCTCATCGGCAAGGCGGACAAAATCGCCGGCGTTAAACTGTTCGTCGGGATTGCGGATGTCGACAAGGTGATGGGGCAATTTTTCCCGCAGGGAAAGCGGAGGCTTGGCGGTACCTATGTCCATGCCGCGGTACACCTGCATGGAATCGGCCGAAATCACTTCGGCCTGAACGGGCGGAACGGCGCCGTCCGGCGGAGCAAAAAGCTCCTCCAAAAGGGCCGTTTTACCCGAAGCGGTGGGACCGAAAAAAACGCAGACGGGAAGTTTATTCGAAGCCCCGCCTTCCGGCGGGGCGGAAAGCGTCATCCTTCCTCAAGGCGAAAGTCAATTTCCCGCGTAAAGACCTGTTGGGCGGCCAGGGACACTACTTTGCCGTCGTTATCCTCGATATCGGGGTCTCTCAGCATGGAAAGCTGATAGGCCCTGCGCGAGGCGGCGCAGGTTATTTCATACCTGTTGCCTTCGTATTCGATTAGTTCTTTGAGGGGAAAAATCATGGTTAAAGTATGCGCAAAAAACAGAAAAATGTAAATACCGCGCGGGCGGCGAACGCGGCGCGGACAATGAGGCTTACTGAGGCGGCGCTTGAAACGCGTTATGGGCCGCGCAGACGGCGGCGCCCAGGGCGTCGGCGGCGTGGTCGGGGGTCGGGATCACCGGAAGACCCAGTATGATACGGATCATTTCCTGAACCTGCTGTTTTTCGGCCTTGACAACGCCCACCACGCTTTGTTTGATTTTATTGGGGGTAAACTCGGCAAGGGGGAGGTTGCGCTCCGCCATCGCGAGGGAAAGAACCCCCCGCGCCTCGGCTACGGCAATGGCGCTGCTTACATTACGGCCAAAATAGAGCGTTTCCATGGCCGCCTCGCGGGGTTCCCAGGTATCAAGCACGTCGTTAATTCCGCGATAAATGGAAAAAAGCCGCTCGGAGCGCGTCTGGACGGCCTTTGTTTCGATACAGCCGTGTGCCAGGTAACGCAGGCGGCCGTCTTCGTATTCCACCAGCCCCCAGCCGCTTGAGGCAAGGCCCGGGTCAATACCGATAATCCGCCTTGTCTTTACCCCGCCGCGGGGAACGTCATTCCGCCTCAAAATCCCCGGGAATGGACAGGTTATGGTAGACGTTCTGAACGTCGTCGTTTTCTTCCAGCTTGTCGATCATACGCATCGCCTTGCCGGTGGCGTCCCTGTCAAGGCTGATTTCCGTATCGGCCACCATGCTTACCTCGGCGCTCATCGTCTCGAAGCCTTTGGCTTCGAGGGTTTCCATGATCGTCTCGAAATCCTCGGGGGCGCTTAACACTTCAATGATCCCGTCGGAAAGCGAGACGTCTTCCGCGCCGCCTTCCAGCGCCGCTTCCATCACCTGATCCTCGCTGTACTTTTCGCCGTCCAGGGTTATAATTCCCTGCCGCCTGAAAAGCCGCGCAACCGAGCCGGCCTTCGCCAGTTCTCCGCCGCCCCGCGTAAGGATATTCCGCACGTCCGCCGCGGCGCGGTTTTTGTTGTCGGTAAGAACTTCGATCAGAAGGCCGACGCCGCCGCCGGCATAGGCTTCGTAAGAGAGTTCCTCGTAATTGACTCCCTCAAGTTCTCCGGTGCCCTTTTTGATCGCGCGGTCAATATTGTCCTTGGGCATATTGGCGCCCCTGGCTTTGATGATCGCCGTACGAAGCCGGGGATTGGCCTCGGGACTGCCGCCTCCCATTCGGGCCGCGATGGAAATTTCCTTTATCAATTTGGTAAACATTTGGCCGCGTTTCGCGTCCGCGGCGCCCTTTGCGTGCTTGATTGTCGCCCATTTGCTATGGCCGGACATAAATTCTCCTGTTTCGGCGGCGTCCCGCCGCCCCGTTAATCAAAAGGGAAGCGCGGCTCCCCGTTTTTCCTTATCGCTTGTTGTTGAGTAAAAAAAATTTGGATGTGCCCAAGCGCCTGATCGCCGTTTCAGCAAAAAAACGGATCAGACGCCTGTATAAATTAGAACTTGCCTTTGGCGATGGCTTTTTCCACAGAATCCCTGATAAGCCGGTCATACCACTCATAGCCAAAGGGCTGTTTGGTCCTGATAATCGGCCTTAAGGCATACTGAAGCTGCTCGTGACATGATTCGCACATATCCCTGTTTGCCACATGGAAATAGGAACGCTGATTGATCGCATCGGTAATGTCCTTGTGGCATACGTCACATTTCAAACTTTTCATAACAACTCCCTCATTTTAAAGAATAAATCGGATTTAGCATCGACTTAACTGTAACGAGTATACCTCTTTCGCAAAAAAATGTAAAGTGCCCTTGTGAAAAAACCCTTTATTATTGCCGAATTGGGTACTTCGCACGGCGGGGATCCGGTCAAGGCCCGTGAGCTTATCGCCGCCGCCGCCGAAGCCGGAGCGGACTGCGTCAAGTGCCAGATTGTTTACGCCGACGAGATTCTTCACCCCAAAACAGGAACGGTGCGGCTCCCGGGAGGGGAAGTTTCCCTGTATCAGGCGTTTAAAGACCTGGAAAAGCCGCCTGAATTCTACGCGATGATGCGGGAAACGGCCGAAAAACGGCGCGTCCGCTTTCTGGCGAGCCCCTTTGGGCCAAAAAGCGCGCGAATTTTACGGGAACTGGATCCCTGGGCGGTAAAAATCGCCTCGCCGGAACTCAACTACACCGATTTGCTGCGGGAAACCGGCGCCTGGGGAGTCAAAGTCTTTCTTTCCACGGGAATTTCTACGCTGGGCGACATCGAAGAAGCCCTGCAGACGCTCAGGGCTTCCGGAACGGCGGAGATCACCCTGCTTCACTGCGTCACCGCCTACCCTGCCCCCTGCGAGGACTACAATCTGCGGGTACTGCCCCATATCGCCGGTATTTTCGGCGCGGAGACAGGCGTAAGCGATCACAGCCTCGATCCCCTCCTTGTCCCGCTGACGGCTCTTGCCGCCGGCGGCGGCGTTCTGGAAAAACATTTCTGCCTGTCCCGAAAGGACGGCGGCCTCGACGACCCCATCGCCCTTGTTCCCGGCGATTTTGCCCGTATGTGCCGCGAACTGGCGCGGGCTTCGGAACTGGACGCGGCGGCGCTCATGACGGAGCTGTCCGCCGCTTACGGAAGGGAGCGGGTCGAAGCCGTGCTGGGATCGGGCGTTAAAAGCCTCTCTCCGGCGGAAAGGGCCAATTACGGCCGGACCAACCGCTCCCTTCACGCACTTGCCGATATTCCCCGCGGGGCGGCGATACGCGCCGAAGCGGTCGGCGTCCTGAGGAGCGAAAAACTGCTTCGCCCCGGGCTCCCCCCCTCCTGGAAGGAACGGGTGACAGGCCGGAAAGCCCGCGGGGATATTCCCGCCGGAGAAGGCATACGCTTCGAAGACCTGGCTTGAAAAAAAAATTTCGCCATAGTATACTCGTTGTAGTGGTTGCCGCCGTATCAGGATCTGAACAATATTTAACCCGCTTCGGCTCACAGAGTATCTCGTGCAGCCAGTACGCCCTTGCCAAGCTTGGGGTAGACAGGAGCCACTGTTCCCTCAAAATTGAAGACTACATGATACTCTGTGTGCCCTTTCAGTTTGGTTTTAAGCGCTCCCTCTTCCTCGCCTCGCTTTCCAAACAGGAACTGGTTTTCTTTCAAAAATACGTCAATTCCATCGTTAATCTTTCCATTTCGTTTTTGCCTCCGGGCAGAACCGAGCCGCTCAACTTTTTTATCCGCGCCACGCTGGCGACCATAGGGGGAATGAAAGACCGCGAAAACGTCGGGCTTTTCGTGATTGACTTTAAAATCACGCCCAACGAGCTGATCAATATTTTGGGCTCGTTTCTGGAAACCCAGGCCCAGCTGCGCTTTCAGTTTGATGATTACGGAAAAACGATGATACGCATTACCCCCGAAACGGCCAAAGTGATGGGCTACAACATGTACGCTTCGATTAACGAAAAGGCCGGTGAACGGCGTATCCAGGTGGTCAATTTGAACAGCAAGACGCTGGAACATCTTGAAGCGGCGGGTTCTCCGGTGCGCGCTCCGGGAACCCCGGTAAATTTCCAGCTTTTTTTCCAAAAATACCGCATCTCCGTTACCGGTACGGTCCAGTCGGCCGCGCAGCTGCCCCAGGGCATTGTCCGTACCGTTTCCACGCTTCCGTTTAGTCCCGAACTGGTCGAAATCATTGACAATTACTGGCTTATAACGCGCAGCAATCCCCAGGCAGCAAAATAATGGACCGGAAAATTATCGATCCCCGCGTTCTCAAGGGTTTCCGTGATTTTCTGCCCGCCGAAGAAATGACACGGCGCGGCATGATCGCGGCGGTGGAAAACTGTTTCCGATCCTTCGGTTTTTTGCCCATTGATACGCCGGTTCTTGAATACGCGGAAATTCTGCTGGGCAAGGGCGGCGGCGAAACGGAAAAACAGGTCTACCGTTTTACCGATCACGGCGGGCGGGACGTGGCGATGCGCTTCGATCTTACCGTGCCCTTTGCCCGCTTTGTGGCCGAACACCGCGGCGTTCTGACCCTTCCCTTCAAGCGCTACCACATCGCCAAGGTCTGGCGCGGCGAAAACACCCAAAAGGGGCGCTACCGCGAATTCACCCAGTGCGATTTCGACATTGTGGGAAGCGCTTCCGCGGCGGCTGATTTTGAAATTCTTTTAATGATGCGGGAAAGCCTTAAAGCCGCCGGCGCGGGGGATTCCACGGTGCATATCAACCACCGCGGCCTTTTTAACCGTTTTCTCGCCGGCATCGGCGCCGCCGATCATTCGGTGACGGTGCTCCGCTGTGTGGACAAGCTTGCCAAAATCGGCGCCGGCGGGGTCAGGTCCCAGCTGGAAACGGCGCTGGACGGCGGACAATGCGATCGCGTACTGGAGTTTACCGGCGCCGGATCGGACGGCGCCGCCTATGAGACGGTGCTGGAACGGCTCTGCGCCCTGGCGGGAAAAGCGGAAGACACCGAACATCTTGGGCGGCTTCGCTCTTATATGAAAGACGCCGGCGTTGAAGACGGTTTTATTCTCGATCCGTCGATTACCCGGGGACTGGATTACTACACCGGCATTGTCTATGAAAGCTTCCTTAACCGGCTCGTTTCAATCGGGTCGGTATGTTCGGGCGGCCGTTACGATAATCTGACGGCCCTCTACTCAAAAGAAAAAATTTGCGGCGTGGGGGCTTCCATCGGCCTTGACCGGCTCCAGGCGGCTCTGGAAGAGCTGTCCGTAACGGCTTCAGGCGGCGGCGCGCGGGCGGCGGTTGCCTGTACCGCGCCGGACAGCGCCGGCGGCGCGCAGGTTCTGGCCGCGCCGCTGCGGCGCGCGGGCATCGCGTGCGAGGTGTTTTTTGAGCCGGTCAAACTGACACAGCAGTTTATACTGGCCGAAAAAAAAGGCATACCCTGGGTGCTTGTTCCCCCCCACGACGAAAAGCCGCTGCTGCTGCGGAATATCGCGCGGCGCGCCGATACGGAAATTTCCGGCGCGGAGGCGGCCGTCCCATTCATTCTCAACCGGCAGTAAAACGGCAAGCCGCGGGGGCCAGAAAAGGAGCGTATTTATGGTAAAACGTCTGACGCCATTAATTTTGGCCGTGTTATTGTGTCCCGTCCTGTCCGCGCAGCATCAAAATCTGGCCGATCTTGACGCGGAGACCGCGAAGATTGTTCTTCAAATTCAAAACGCCCTGGGCAATCAGGAAAAGACCATCGAGGGAAGCGTCTTTACTCTGGACGGTTTTGAACCGCCGCTGGGAAATTACTGGAAACTCAATATCCTGGACGGAATTACCAAACGCCAGGGAAAACTTAAAGTGATTACAACGGCGAATCAGAGTAATTTTATCCTTGTGGGAGAGATCGTCAGTCTGGGCGAAACGGCGCGCGTCTACACCCGCGTTGTCGACCGCGCCGCCGCCGTCGTGTTGTATTCCTGGACCAGCGATCTGGCCAAAACGGATTTTGTCGCGGGCCTTCTTGTCTCCACGGGCGGCGGCGATACGGATTCGGCGCGCGACGCCTGGGAAGACGACAGCCGCGAACGGCCGCTGAGCGTCGCCGTTCCTTCGATCACGCGCAGAACCCTTACGCGCGGCGATCAGGACTGGTTCCTGATCAGTTCCCCCGAGGGGGAACTGATCACCGCCGAAACGACAAGCGATCTGGACACGATGATGGAGTTATACGCCAAAGGCGAAAGCCGCCGCCTCAGTTCCAATGATGACAACGGCGGGAGTGAAAACGCGCGGATAAGCTTTACAGCCGAAGCGGGGAAAGAATACATCCTTATGGTAAAAGGGTATTCGAATTCCGATATCGGCCGCTATGAATTCCATGTAAGTTCCACCGAACTGTCCGATCGCGACAGGGAACCCAATGAAACGCTGGAAACCGCCTCGGCCCTGATCCTGCCCCTTGACGGCGGGGTAAACGCGATCATCACGGGCAGGGATGATACCGACTGGTATTCGATCAACCTGGAAAACGGCGGCATGTTTTCCGCGTGGACCACGGGAAATCTTGACACCGTACTTGATCTGTACGGCGCGGACGGCGCCTTAATCGTTTCCGATGATGATTCGGGCGAGAGAGACAACGCGAAGATTTCCCGATCGATTGGCGCGGGCCGTTACTACATCAGGGTAAAATCCTATGGGGGAGGAACCGGCGCCTACAACCTGTTTGCCGGAATTACCGGGCTTGTCAGCGACGCTTACGAAAACGATAACCAGCGCGGCGCGGCAAAGGAATTGCCCCTGGACCAGGGGCAGGAACATACCTTTACCGGCGGCGATGACGTTGACTGGGTGTATTTTACGGTGGTCGCGGCCGGCCCCTACCACATCAGCTGCCGCGGGGTACGGAATACCGGCCTTGACACCTTTATCGGGCTCTACGACGGCGAGGGCAGCCAAATCGACGAAGACGACGACGGCGGCGAGGGATACGGATCGGCGCTGACCAGACGGCTTGAGCCGGGAAAGTACTATGTGAGGATACATTGTCTGGATGCGGCGGACGGAAACAACTACACGATCCGCGTTACAGGACGGTAAAGCCCCCGCCGCGGAGCAACGGGGGTATTAAACGCGCCATCCCCGTACGTTGCCGAAACACTAAAAGGCTGTTATGCTAAAAACAGGGAGAATGTCCATGCCGCCCTCTTCTTTGTGCTTTCTGATTGACCGCAGAGCGGTCTACCTTGTGGTTCATACTCTTCTTCCGCATTGAAGGGGTGAAATATGAAGGCCGTATATTATTCTTTTCTGGTTTTTTTTACCGCTTGTGCGGCAGCGCCATCTTCATATAATTCCAATAATTCCAGCGAATCCAACGCGCCAATTACCTGTGTACCTTTTCAAATTATTGAAGACGGGGGCGGGGCCGCGGCATACAGTCCGGATGGAACCTGTTTTGCAATTGCTGAAAGATCTGATGATGCCGGAAAAATCAGAGTGTTTGAAGCGGCAGCCGGAAATTTGGTTCATACTTTTTCAGCGCATGGTTATCAGGCTGAAATATGTTACAGCCCAAATTCACAATATATTATCTCTGCCGATTGGGGCGGCGGAATCCTGATTTGGGATCTTACTACCGGGGAATTATACAAATCGTTATCCCTGGGGGATGAAACAGCGAATGCCCATACCAATTCGGTACGTACCGTTGCATGCAGTCCTGACGGCAGATTTGCTGCTTCCGGTTCCAATGACTATTCGATAAAAATATGGGATACGTCAAGCTGGAGTGTATTATTTACTTTACCGGGACGCAGTGTGGTAAACCAGGTTAATTTCAGTCCTGACGGGAAATATCTCGTTTCCGCCGGTTCTGATTATGCTGTTAGAATATGGAATGTGTCGAATGGAAAATTATTACGCACAATGAATGCAAAGTATCCGGTAAATACGGCAATATACAGCCCCGATGGAAAATATATTGCCGCCGGTTATGATGATTCCGACAACAAAATAAGGATATGGGATGCAACGACAGGAAAATTGATTTATACCCTTGATAGTGGACGAACATGGAAAGTTGTATATAGTCCCGACGGAAAATATCTGGCTGCCGCTACAACAAATTCACGCTCGGGAAAAGGCGGTGTAAAACTCTATGACACCCAAAATTGGGATTTTGTTATTTTAACAGACGAAGACAGTCAGAACGTGGCATTTAGCCCTGACGGAAGATTTATTATTTTGACTGGTCCTTCAATAAGCAAGATATATCAGATACAAAAATGACACGACTTTTCGGTTCTTGTTTCAACGGCAAAAGGACATCATGAAGCGTTGAAAAGTTTAATGATAGCTATCGAAGAACAGAAAACCAGCATTGATTGCATTGGATAGCCATGGGTGATTTATTATTTGATGATATGATTATTGATACTCCGGAAACACAGGCAATAAAATACACCGGCTCTAAACTCAAGCTATTGCCCTATATACTCAGCCTTTCAAAACAGGTTTCCGGTGATTCAAAAAATGTTTCCGTTTTTGACGGATTTTCCGGTTCTACCCGAGTTAGCCAAGCTTACGCAAAAACCGGCTATAAGGTTTATGCCAATGATATCGCGCCGTATACAAAAGTTTTTAATACGGCGTTTCTGTTGAATACGCGGCAGCCTAAAAGTTATCAGCCGCTGATTGACCATCTTAATTCGCTAAAACCCATTGACGGCTGGTTTACAGAACATTACGGCGGCGACGGGAATATTAAAGTTTCAAATACTGGCGATGGTTTGAAAAAACCGTGGCAAAAAAAGAATACCCGCAGACTTGACGCAATCCGTGACGAAATAGATAAACTGGATCTTGATGAAATTACAAAGGCCGTCGCTATTACCAGTTTAATACTTGCGCTGGATCAGGTTGACAGCACGCTTGGACATTATGCTTCATATTTAAGTGAATGGTCACCGCGTTCATACAATGATATGAAGCTGCAAGTGCCGGATTTATGGGTAAACAGGGAAAAAAATGTTGTCCTGAACCAGGATGTTTTTACCGCCGTAAAAAAGCTGCCCGACAATATTATCATTGCCTATTTCGATCCGCCTTATGGATCGAATAACGAAAAAATGCCGCCTTCCCGTGTCCGCTACGCGTCTTATTACCATATTTGGACAACAATATGTTTAAATGATAAGCCTGAGGT
>JAITBL010000063.1 GCA_031283575.1 Treponema sp.
GCGGTACCCGCTCCCGCGAATACCGGACCACGAAACCGCTTCCGGTCCCGTGTTACTGCATCTCGGAACCCCTCGCGGAGTCCCTTTCTTTCCCCCATCCCTGTATTGCCAAAAAACTATATTCTACTGTCTCGCTTCGCTCGTCCAGTAAACTACATTAACCATCTCGCTTGCGCTCGATAGTAAATCACATTCTACCATCTCGCCATGCTCGATAGTAAATCACATTAACTGTCTCGCTTGCGCTCGATAGTAAACCACATTCTACTGTCTCGCTTCGCTCGCCAGTAAATTACACCCAAAAAGGTGTGTTAAGCGTCCGTATTTGTTTCGTATTGTATCAGGCCGGAACGCCCGGCTCAACCAAAATCAGCTCTTGTCCGGCCAACGCCGGACAATGGAACGAAACTGCCCTTTACGAGGTTTGTACAAGTTAACCAAAAATAAAAAAAATGTCAAGGGCCCGGCAAAAAAAATTATTTTTTTGCCGCTATCTCGGCTTCCCGCTCGTCGATAGAGTGTTTTACGGCCCTGATTTTGGTTAACAGGTCTTTTACCGGCTGATCTTCGGCCTGTACCGAGGCGGCGCCCTGTTCAAAGGCGGTACAGACTTCGGCGCCGAGGGCGCCGACAAGTTTTCTTGCCTGGCTTTCAAGCTGCTTAATCTCCAGCACAAGAACGCCCTTTTCACCCAATTCCTGGATTTTGGCGCCCGCTTTGGCGGCAAAATCCCTGGATGCCTCCAGACCCTTGCTTCCCCAGTCCTGGGCTTTTTCACCGGCCCGTGAGGCCATTTCCTTTGAAACCTGCAGGCCCTGATCCAGCAGATCCTTTAACGTATCATTAAACGCCATACCCGCCCTCCGTCTTTAAAATATACCGGCCGCTCCGCGGCCTTGCCGTACACAGTTACTTGCGATTGACGCCAAGAATCGTAAGATCGTCATACTGATCATCCTCTCTTACCCGAGTATAGTACAGATAAGCGTCATCAGAAGCTTCTTTAGTATCATAACAGTAAGTCCGGTACTGCAGGAAGTGTTTCTTGAGGAACCCGTCTACCCGCTTGTCCACCAGCACACGGGCGTCATCGCCGGCTTTGGGATCCTTGTACATACGGAAGATTTTTTCCACCGAAACCATGGCCAGCACCGTCTCTTCGACCTTGCCTTCACAGCCGGTAAAGTCAAAGGTAAGATCGTTGTTTTCGCCTTCGGGGTTATGGTATTTGTGCAGGGTATAAACCTGTTTGTTCATCACCGCGTTGATAATGCCCTCCACACGATCGGGGCCCATTTCCTCGTCTCCCTGGCCGACCGTATGGGTGGCGTGGGGCGTGTCCTTTTCGCCCTCTTCGCAGATGATTTCCCTGAATTCCTCATTGCGGAAACGGCGTTTGGCTTCCTCGATACCGTCGGTATAGAGGAAGAGAATGTCTCCCCTGTCAATGGTGACAGTCTGGACGCGGTAGCCGCCCTTTGACTCCACGAGGAAGTTGGGAAGGACGCCGGTAGCGGGGGTTTCCCTGAGCGATATCGTCTTCATGCGGCCCTCGGAAGCGTCGAAGAGGTGTACGATATTGTCGCCCGCGTTACAGAAACGGACAAGGCCGGTTTGCGAATCGAAAAGGGCCAGGGTAAAGGCGGCAAAGCGGCCCTTAAAACCCAGGGTTTCGAGGAAGTCGTTGATCTGGTAAACCAGGTCTTCAATGTGCAGCCCCTTTTCGTCGGGTTTCCAGCGGCGGAAGAAGCTGATAAACATCGTGGCGACCTGGATCATGATGAGGGCCGCCGGAATTCCCTTTCCCGCCACATCGCATTTGATAATGGCGAAGTAACGGTCGTCAAGATCCTGATAATCGAAGTAGTCGCCGGAAACGCCCTTGGCCCCCTCGTAATAACCGAAGAATTCGACGTTCTTGAAATCCTTGTATCCCGAGGTAAGTTTATTGCCCTCGCGGTTTAATTCCAGCGGTATGAATTTTTTCTGGATTTCCTTGCCCAAAGAAAGGTCCGCCGCCGCCGCCGCCGCTTTGACAAGGCCGTGGGTCATTTCGTTAATCGTATTCCCCAGAACGGCGATTTCGTCGGTGCTCTTAATCTCTATATCGACGCCCTCGAGCCTGGTTTTGTCTTCGGTATCGCGGATACGCTCGACATGGCTTACCAGACGGGTGATGGGCCTGATGATCAGCGTTGAAAGCACGAGGGCGCCCAGAGCGCCGATAGCGATGGCGGCCAGGGCTATGATCACGATAACGCGGAGCAGCGCCAGACGCCCCGCCTGGATCTGATCCACGATTGAATCGATGCCCACCTCAAGACGTATAAGGCCCCGGTAGAAAGAATCGTCGTCGGAACTGCGGTAGAGTATCGGCTTGAAGAAAATATAGGTGCGGCTCTTGTTCTCCTTCAGCGAGGTAATGGAAAAGGCCGGCTCGGAACCGATTTCCTGGCCGATTTCGGTCAGGGAATCATTGACCCGCCCCTGGAGGGATTGCATCGCGGCGGCGATGGCGCTCAGCCGTTCCTCGCTTGCCGCGTCGGAGCGGCCCACCAGTTCCATGCCTTCACGGTAAAGGCCGGTAATGGCCGCGGAAAGTTCTCCGACCTGCAGTTTGGCGCGGTTGTCAAGTTCGTCGGCAATGCCTTCGGTACGCGGCGTCAGGGTATCGGTAAGCCGCGACACGCCCACTTCAAGCGCGCCGGTATCAATTTTCGAGGAGATGTCGGGATCGTTGGTAGCCAGTATGTGGTTATAGAAAACGTCCTCTCCCGTTCCGTAGCCGGTGATCGTCACATAGCGGGCTTCGGGAATAACCAGAGACTGCGAAGGCAGATAACTCAATTCAAGGTAATTATTGTTGGGCATGTAGGGACGGGCGCTGGTGGCGATTCCTTCCAAAAGTACCGCGGAACGATCCCAGAGCCCCTTGAGGAGGGTTCTTTCCTGGGTATCCATCATCATCACATAAAGCGGCGTCGAGATCATCACCACGACCAAAACCACCAGGGCGATGGTAAATGACGCCATCTTGAGGGCAAGGCCGGTACCGCGCCGTTTTATTTTTGTCATTCGTTTTTTCTTTTCAGAGGGCATAATATCTCCTGTGAGTAGGGCGATGGTTTCGAGCCGTATCGCGTGGCTTTCGGCCGCTACGCTGCCCAGGCCCCTTACCGTCGCCGGCAAGAGGATGGCGCAAAAAATCAACATCGCCGCGAGGATGAGGAAGGGCGCATCAATAACGAATTTACCGGCCTGCCGCAGCGCCCAGGAGGGCTGCCATTCCCGGGAAAAATCGCCGAACTTGACCATGCCGGTTTTATCCACCGTAACAAGAACGGGCGAAATAAAGCGGCCCCGGACCGGATGATCCATAACGATACGGTAACGGCCTTCGGTCAAATCGGGAATAAGGATGCCTGAAATTTCGCGGTCGGAACGTATCTGGTAATCATTACCGGCGAGACTGAATTCCCTGTCCCAGGGTTCCACTCCGTCCCTGTCGAAAATGATCCGCGTTATACCGCCGCCGTCCGCAAAACCCCTGCCGAAGATGTCGAACCGCAGGTAACCCTGATCAAGCTGTTCGGCGTTGACATAGGTAACCATGGTACGGGCGATGTACTTGTTGGTCTTGAAGTAATAACGCGCAGCCGCGCCGATATTGCCCACTTCATCGACCGCCTGAACGGAAAAACAGAAGAGGCCGTTATCCTCGTTGTCAAACGAGACGCTGTTTCCCGGACCGAGAATACTCTGGGGCGGGCGGGCGATTCTTGTTCCAAAACGTTCGTCGGCGGCCGCGTTGAGTTTTTCGCCGGAACTTTCGATTTGGCCCGCGGGCCCCAAATACTCCAGGTTCCAGGTGTAGCCGGCGATATCCGAGGCCGGAGGCGTATTCCAGCGCAGGGCGAAACTGTTTGAAAGAAGGAAACCGTCGTCGTCGGTTTCGGGGGGAAGAATCGACGCGGCGGGCGGGGGCGTTGTGTCCCTGATATAGGTGAGCCTGACCGGATTGGACCAGTTGCCGGCAATGTCCTGGGCGATGAGGGTAAAATACCAGGCGCCGTCGTGATCGGCGTTTTGATCGCTGGTTCTTTGCGAGGAATAGGCCATGATTTCACGGGGAGGTTCAGCATTGGCGTCGGTGCTCCACAACCAGGAATATCCGAGCACGCTGGAAGAATCCTGGGGCGGATTCCACCCGATCTGGACCAGCCGGTTCCGGCTCCGCCTGCCCAGGGTAAAGTTGCGGGCAAAGAGCCGCGGCTGGGTTATCGTGGTATCGGGCGCCAGGGCATAGATACGCCTGCCCGCCTGCCAGAAGATAAAAATCTCGTCGCCGGTGATAACCGGGCGGGCAAAGGCCGCCTCTCCGCCGACGCCGCCCGAAATGTCGGCGCCGCGCTCCCAGCCGGCGGCGCCGCGGCGGGAGAGAATGATCCTCGTGCCGCCCAGAGAATTGTCGAACCACACCGCGGCGGGCGCGCCGTTCAACTCAAAGCCCACCGGATTGTTACAGTACGCTTCCTCGCTGTTGATACGTTCGGCCCCGGCCGGCGCCTGGAGATTTGCCGGCAGCTGCGCGCCGAAGATCTGGGGAGCGGCGTTATTGTAACGCCGTTCCCATACCAGAAAGAGCCGCTGCGACGGCGCTTTGGGATCGGAACCGCCCAGGACGGAAAGATGCGCGCGCTGGTTGTCGTACATTTCAGGACGCGACTGGGGATGAGCGGCGTCAAGAAACGTGGTGATACGCTGGACGGAAGACCAGCTGCGGCCGCCGTTGTCGGAACTGCGGGCAAAAAGCTGGTAGCTGGGAATGCCGTTGGAGGCGGCGACCTGGCCCTGGTAAACAATATAATCCCTGTTTCCCATGGCGGCGTGAGCGGGGAAAAAACTGGAAGCCTGGTCGTTTACAAAGGACTGGAAACCGGACCAGGTAATGCCGTCGTCGGACCGCGAATAGTACAGCGTAAGGCTCTGCCCCCTGCCCCTCGTTACAAAAAGCAGATAGCCGCCGTCGGCGCGGGTAAAAATCCTCGGCGCCACCGAACTTTCCGCATCCATCGCTACAGGATGATGCTCAAAACTCATGCCCCTGTCGGTGGAAATGAGAAGATCGGTTTCGGCGGCCGAAGCCGCGGCGGCGATGAGTATTCTTCCTTTAGTGTCAATACTGGCGCTCAGTATGGCCGGCTCTTCACCCGAGTACTCATACGAGGCGACATTTTCGCGCAAGATCCAGGTCCCGCCTTCTTCCTTGACGGCAAGGCTGACGCTGATCGTTCCGCCGCCCGAGGCGGGGGTTGTTTCCTGCCAGACAACGGCGGCGAGACCGCCGTTGTAGACGGCGACAGGAAAGCTGCCGTTACGCGATGAAAAGACCGAAGGCGTTTCCCAGTGGAAGTCCTGGGCGGCGTCCTGGGCGTGAAGCGTAAAACAGAATGCGGCGCAAAGGACTGAAAAAACAAGGCGGCGGCGCATCATATCAGAAGCTCCGTGCCCGCTGCCGCAGTTCGCGGATGCGGCTGTTGTTGGCGTATTGGGGGTTACGGGCAACGATCTGCTCGATTAACTGCAAAGTCATTAGGGGCCTGTTATTGGTAAGTTCCGCCAGCGCCTGGCGATAGAGCCGTTCCGACTCGGAATCCATTACCGAACTGCTAACGGTCCGCGCGCCGGCCTCATTGTAGAGCCTGACCGCTTCGCTGTTGCCTGGGTCGAGCCTTCTCGCCTCCGAAAGCAGGCCCCGCGCCGTTTCTATGTTGACGGGAACCCCGCTCTGTATAAGGGGGCGGGCCTGTTCGACCAGTTCCCGGGCGCGGGCAAGATCGGCGGGATCGGGGGGCGGAGGACGGCGGCCCGTATCGATTTCGGCCTGATAGACAATCGCGTCCCATCCGGGATAGGCGGGATTGATGACGCGCAGGTTCAAAAGATCGTACAATCCCTGCAGGTTACTGCGCTTGGTCAGGGCAATGGCGGCGCTGACTTTTTGCTGGAAGGTGATGTTGAAATTCGGGTCCAGCCTTTGATCAATGCGGAGGTTAAGGAGGCCCGCCGTTTCGTTGGCGGGATACACAAGGAGTACCCGCTGAATATCCTGGCGGGCGGCGTTAAACTTTACTTCGCCGTCGCGGTTCCGGTTCTGGTTGAAGAAGGCCAGGCCTTCGTTATAATTTTTTTGGGCTTCGCTCAAAAGCTGGCTCATTTCGGGATAGAGGGGGGCGGTAACCGGTATGTTCCGCGTCGACCGCTGGGCAAGGGCGTTCCGGACACGGCCAAGCCAAAGGGCGATATCGGGGTGTTCATCGGCCTGTGAAAGGCTCCAGCGGTTCTGGGCCCGCAGGAGTTTTTCCTCGGCCTGTTCAAAGCCGCTGTTCCAGTAGTCCTGTTCCGCCTGCTCCACCAGAGTCTTCACCTCTTCCAATACCGCCTGGTAGACGGCGGCGGCGATTGCCGTATCAAGGTCCCGCAGGTTACTGTCCCGTTCCGTACGCAGCTGGGGATTGTCTTCCAGATCCAGGGACATGTCGTAACTGCTGCTCGCCGACAGGAGCCTCGTTCTGGCGGCTTCATAGTTTCCCTGGGCCAGAGCCGCCCGCGCTTCGTTAAGGAGCCGGTCCCCGTCGAGACGGCGGTTCTGCGCTTCGGCGGCGCGGGAACGGGCGGCGGTTTCCATGGCGCGGGCCTGACTGCGGATTTGGGTAAAGCGCGTCTGCGCGGCGAGGGCGTCCGCGTGGAGCGGGCCGACCTGGCCGCTTGAAATCACCCCTTCCGGTTCCGCGTTATACTCGTTGATCAGGTTCTGCATGGACTGAATATCACCGTCAATGACCGAGGTAATTTCGCCAAGGACCGTCAGGGCCTCCGACGGATGACGCGAGACAAAGCCGTCGGCGAGGACCTGCCCTTCCATGAATTCGGAACCGCGCGCAAAGGCTTCCTCGCGGGTCTTCAGACGATCCCCGGCAATCGCGTTGGCCATGGTATAGTACCTGGCCGACGAATTGCTCTCCATCGCGGTAATCGACGCGGCAAGCTGATCGGCTATCTCCTGTACCTCGCCGAGGTAATTGAGGGCCGGCGATCCCGGATACCGCGAATCCAGGCCGCGGTATTGGGTAATATCGCCGCGTATCTCGCCGCCAAGGCGGCCGGCGCCTTCGCCAAGGGCGCGCAGGGAAGTCGTTACGCTCCGTTCCTGGCGCATCAACACTTCCGCGCTGCCCCCGCCGCGCAGGGCGGCCAGGGTGTCCACATCCGTGAAATCCGCGTAACGCGCCCCTATGTTCCCCACGGTACGAAGATAGGCGGAACTGGACACCAGCGAACGGTACCCAAGCAAATCGGCGGCGCGGGAATCAGTGACGCGCTGTCCCAGCAGCTCGGAGGTATTTTCACCGGCCGCCGCGCCGAAGCGCGTCCGGCGTTCGATCAAATCCAGGGGAAAGGCGGCGTAGGCCGCGAGTATGCCGGCCCTGTCTTCCAGAAGGGCGTACTGTTTCTGCCGGCCGTCGCCGGCAAGCGCCGCGTAGAAACCCTCGTTCTTCATCCTCATGGCGGCGGCGGCGCGTTCGGCGGAACGGTTCCACAGATTGTCGAGTATCCCCAAAAAGCCGTCGGCAGTATTCTCGCTGCGGCCTTCCAGAAGCACTACCGCAAACGCGAAGAAATTTCTGGTCGCGATCCCGGGATTGGCGCCGCGAATTCTCTCCAGATCTTCCCCGAAATTCCGCTGGGTTTCAAGAAAACTGTTCCGTATGACCATGAGCCGTTCCAGTTCCGAAGTGAAACGGTTATAGGCGTTCCGGTAAGAAGTCAGGGCGTTTTGATCAAAACTTTGACCGCTCATCGATTCCAGCGCCGCCAAAGCGTTCTCCAAAGGGTTTTGTACGGAAGCAAAATCATTAACCCCCGCGTTAAGGGCCGCTATGCCCTGACGGCCCCTGTTTTCCGTGGCCGCCCCAAAACCCGCGCTGAATAATTCCGCCTGGTAAATATCAAGGCCGCCCGCGTAAATCCGCAAGGCCTGGGCGTAGCCGCCCCGTTCAATCTGTTCCTGGGCCCGGACCAGAATCGTCTCGAGCCGCATAAGGTTGCTGCGGAACAGGGCCACTTCCCGCGTGCGGTTAATAAAGTCCTGGGTTTCGGCAATGCGCTGGGGATCAAGCTCAATAAGGCGGTTGGTCAGGGTGAGTATCAGATCGGCGTTCCCGGGGTCCTTTTCAACAGTATCGAGAAGCTGCTGGGCCACGCGGTTATACTCTTCCCTGAAGCGCATAATCCGGCGGTTCCGAATCTGGGCGCCTTCAAAGTCTTTTGGATACTTGCGGGCATATTCGACAAGGAGGACGGTGGCTTCGTTGTAGCGTCTGGCGTCGATAAGGGCGTCCGCCTCGGCCAAAACTGACTCGTTGGACGCGGGCGCGGTTTCCCGGCTTCCTTTTCCATAGACCGGAAGGGCAAGGAAGAGAGTTACGGCAAGCGCTGCCAGGCGGAGTAAGGGCCCGGGACTGCGCGGCCGCGGGCTTTTCCGCCTTTTGAGGCGGTACTGTATCAAATCGGTATACCTTACTATTCTATCGGTTGACCAACGTTATCACTATAACAATAATATAATGGAAATAATTGCGATACCGATATATATTGGTGAAAGATGAATAAAAAACTGGTTCCTCTTGTCATGCTCCTGTTCAGCTCGGCGGTCTTTGCCCTGGACTTTGGTTCGGGCAGATACGGATCCCTTTCCGACATCTACAGCCCCGACGAAAACGCCGGCCTTACCGCCTTTCCCGTGCTCAACGTGCCCATGGGGGGCCGCGCCGAGGGAATGGCTACCGCGTTTACCGCCGTGGCTGACGACCTTTCGTTCATCGAATGGAACCCCGCTTCCTCCTCCATGCTCAGTTTTACAGAATTCGGCTTTTTTCACAATAACTGGATAGCCGACACCAAGGTGGAAACTCTGGTTTTTGCCTCCCGAAAGCAGAATTTGGGGTACGGGGCCGCGGCAAAGTGGCTGTATACGCCCTTTTCCGAGTACAACATGTACGGCAACCGCGTTTCCAAGGGCTACTATTCCGAAGTTGTGGCAACCCTGAACCTTTCGTACAATTTTTTGCCCGGTTATTATTTTAGCGGCGTCTCCCTGGGGGCCAACCTCAAGGGGGCCTTCCGCTTTATGCCGGACTATTCCGACGCCGACGACATGGGCAATAACGAGGGCAGCAAGATCAGCGGTTCCGGCATGTCACAGTCGGCGGCCATGGGAATGGTCGATTTGGGCGCCCTGACCCGCTTTGATTTCCTTAAACCCTATACCGCGCGGGAACGGAACACTTCGGTGGCCCTGGTGATCCGCAATCTGGGGCCGCCTTCCAAGGGGGAGCCCCTGCCGACCGCGCTCGTCGCCGGTATTTCCTACAAACCCCTGCGGCCCCTGACATTGGCCTTTGACTATACGCTGCCCTTCAATATGCAGGGGTATGAGCTTTCGGAAAAACCGTACTGGGCGGCGGGGATCAATCTTAACGTGACGGACTTTTTCTCGATGAGGACGGGGCTTATGGCGCGCTACGGGGCCTACCGCATTACCCTGGGGAGCGGCGTCAATTTGGGCAAGATAAAACTGGACCTGAACTACAGCCTGGACCTGCTTACCCAGTTTACCCCTCTTAACCGCGTCAGCCTGGGGATAAGTTTTAACTTCGGCGACCAGGGACGCGGCGCGCTGAGGGATGAAGTGGACGCGATCTACCTTGAGGGTCTCGACGCCTATACCCTGGGACGTTACGACGTGGCCCGCGCGAAATGGGAAGAAGCCCTGAGCATCGACCCCGGTTTTGACCCCGCCAAAGAGGGCATCGCCCTGATCAATGACTCCCGCGCCCTGGATCAGCGTATCAACGAAATGCAGAACCTCGAATTCTGAGGCGGGACAGTTGAGCCGCAGCTGCCCGTCCCCTTCTTTTACGCCCTTCTTTTACACCCTTCCTTTACGCGGTTGACATTACTATCTGTTTTTTCCATGATCAAAAACAGCGATCTCGCAAGTACAAGGATCGGTAACGAAGGCATCATGGTGAACGAAAAAACAGCAGAGCTGAAATCCCGCCTGGAGGGCATGACCGCCCGCGAACTTGTCAGGATGGCCGACAGTTTCGGGCTCGACCTTCCGCCGGATCTGGACCGAATCTTTATCATCAGGGAATTGCTTGACAACGCCGAGGACGAGGGCCCCTGGGAAGAGCCCCTGCAGGAAAAACCCATGACCGCGAGTCTGCTTCCCCGGTATTACAACATCACTTTTATCGAGGCGCTTCCCCGCGATCCCCGCTGGGTTTTTGTTTTTTGGGAAATCAAAACGCAGGACCGCCAGCGTCTGACCGGTTCGGAAATCGACTCGTATTACCTCAAGACCCTGGAACTGGGAGAAAAAAATCATGAAAGCCTTCGCGTTCCCATCGGCGTTGAGGACACTTCCTGGTACCTGGCTTTTCCCGCCGACGGCGGCTCCTACCGCGTTGAGCTCTGCGCGGAGGGCATGGAACATCCCCTGGCGGTTTCACGGCCCTTTACCCTGCCAGGACTGTCCACAGGTAATAAATGACGCTTCCCGCCCTTTCCGTCGTCATCAACTGTCATTATCCCTATCTGCCCGTTCCGGCAAAGGACGATCCCGTCTCGCAGGAGGAACAGGTCTTTTTTGAGTCGCTGTCGGAAAACTATCTGCCCCTGCTTGAACTGTTTGAGCGGATGGAAATATACGGCGTCCCCTTCAGGCTGGGCATGACGCTGAGCTATTCACTCTGTTCTCTCCTGAAAAACGAACGAATCATGGAGCGTTATCAAAACTGGCTGGAAAGCCGCATTGCCTTTGGCCTGCGCGAACAGAAGCGCGTCACCGGCGAACAACGCGTTCTGGCCGCGTTTTATCTTAACCGCGACACCGAACGCCGCGACGCCCTGATCATAAATTACGGAATGGATCTTGCCGCGGCCTTTGAAAAATTCCAGAACAGGGGAAGAATCGAACTGCTGGCAAGTACGGCGACCTGCGCCTTTCTTCCGTTTTACGCCTCAATTCCCGAAGCGATACAGGCGCAGATTGAAACGGGCCTTGTCTATCACCGGAAACTTTTTAATAAAACGCCCGGCGGTTTTTGGCTTCCCGATCTGGGCTGGAAGGAATCGCTTGAAAAATTCCTTCTGGATTACAATTTTTCCTACACGATTGTGGATGAAAAGAGCCTGAAAAACCGGCCGCATGAACCGGTACAAACGCCGCGCGGCCTTATCGTGCTGGGAAGGGATTCCGGCGCGCTGAGGGATATTGACGAAGCCTTTGCGCCGCCTGACAAAGAAACCGGCGGCGAAAACAACGGGGAAAAGATATACCGGCGGCATTTTACCGACGCCGGTTTTGAACTTTCGCCCAAGGCCCTGGGAGATCTCTACCGCGGGGCGCGCAGCGCTACCGGCTACCGGTACTGGCGCGAAGGGAAAAAAAGCCGCGTCCTCTACGATCCGGAAAAAGCCCGCGCCCTGGCGGCGGAACACGCCCGCCTGTTTCTGGAAAAGCGGAGCGCGGTTCTGGAAGCGGCCGCGGAAACGGGCGGCTTAACCGCGGGGCAGCCGATCAGCCTCTGCGTGTTTCAGGCCGACGATCTGGGCCGTTTTTGGCACGAAGGCGCGTTCTTTTTGGGGAGCCTGTTTTCGCTGGCCGCCGCGCAGAAAAAAATCGGCGTATACGCCCCCGGCGACTATGTTTCCGCCCAAAGCCGCTTGCCGGCGCTGGAACCCGAGTCCGCATCGGCTCTTGCCGGTGATTATGCCGAGCCGCTGCTGGACGCTTCCAACGACTGGATTTACCGCCATCTTTTCAGGGCTTTGCAGCGGATGATAGGCATGACCGAACGTTTCCCCGCCGATACGGGCCTCAAGGAGCGGGCGCTCAACCAGGCGGCGCGCGAAGTGCTTTTGGCCCAAAGTTCCGACTGGGCCAAAATACTCAATCCCGCCTGCAAAACGGCCCAAAGCGCTGAATTCGCCCGCGAAGGAATTGAAGGCGCCCTGCGGAATTTTACGACCATTTACGAGGCCCTGGGAAGCAATTACATCAGCACCGAATGGCTCACCGCCCTTGAACGAAGCCATCCTCTTTTTCCCAACATGAACTACCATGTGTTCGGGCGAAAGCGCTAGCAGGTTGCAAGGGCTCAATAACCATGTATAAAAAAGAGAAGAAGAAGAGGAACCACAAAGGAGGAACACAAAGGCGCACAAAGGTGAAACGGCGGCGGAACGGAGCGGAGAGCGGCACAGCAAACAGCGACGCGGATGTGACGGACATTGGCGGCGCCCTCAAGGATCCAGGCGGCCTGTTTGCCGCACAGCTGGAAAAACTGCAAAAACTCAAGGGCTGGTCCGCGGAGGAAATCAAGAAAACGCAGGATCTAAGCGCCCGGGCCGCCGTGGCTCTTGAATGACCTTTCGGAATAACGTATAACTTTAACCTTGGGAGTGAACGATGAAAACAAA
>JAITBL010000079.1 GCA_031283575.1 Treponema sp.
AAACCGCGCGGCCCTGACAAGGCCGAATATCCAACGAAATTCATACATTTATGCAGCTTTTTTAAGCGCGTCTATCCGTGCCCGAAGCGGGTGTCCCTTACGGGCGCGGGGCCGTAAACGAGAATTTCAAAAAAGGAAGGAGGGGAGTAGAGAGTGAAGACGCAGGGGCTACAATGTCTTCCTCTCTACTCCCCCATAAATATTTTTATATTGTAATGATGGAGGCACATTTCCTAGTAAATATATATGATTACTATGATAAATGTCAAGCGGTTTTACCAAAAATTCGTAAAAAATTCGAATTTTTTACGAATTTTTCAAATTTTCCATAATTTCCCCACAATTTTTCGCCAGGATTTTGCCCATAGACTTGGGGGTCGTTAAATGAACAGCAAAATTTTCTTAAACGGGCAACGCGTATCTTTGCCAGATGGAGCGGGTAAGATTATAATATACAAGAAACGCTTTGCGTTTACTTCCGGTTAACGTCGCAGCCGGCGCTGCGTAAATCAGGATGAGCCTCCTCGGGGCAAGCCCCGCGGTATCTTAGGCGCTGCGTAAATCAGGAAAAATTGGAGTAACCATGAAGACAAAGCTGAGCATTGACGGTATGTCCTGCGAACATTGCGTCAAGCAGGTGATTAAGGCGCTTGAAGAAGTTGCCGGGGTAAAGAAGGCAAAAGTGAACCTTAAGGCAAAATCCGCCGAGGTGGATCACGGCGACGCGGTAACGCTGGACGCCTTAAAAGCAGCGGTCAGCGAAGCGGGATACAGCGTCGTGTGAACACCGTCCACACAGTCCTGGTTGTTGATGATGAAGAAAAGATACTCGACATCGTAAAAGGCTATCTGGAAAAGGAGGGCTGCCGGGCGCTTACGGCAAAGACGGGGGACGAGGCGCTGGCCCTGTTCCGCGGCGGCGCGGTGTCGCTCGTTCTCCTTGACCTTATGCTGCCCGGTCTTTCAGGGGAAACGGTGTGCAGAAAGATTCGTTCTTTGTCGGACATTCCCATCATCATGATGACCGCCAAGGTTGACGAAGAAAGCATCATCGCGGGGCTCAAGATGGGGGCCGATGATTATGTTACCAAGCCCTTTAGCCCGCGTGAACTTATGGCGCGGGTTGCCGCCGCCCTGCGCCGGCTCGACAGGGACAAAGAACCCGAAGCGCGGCTTCTTGCGGCGGGCGGACTTGTTGTTGATACCGAAACAAAGCGCGCGCTGCTTGAAGGCGTGGAACTGGCTCTGACGCGGAGCGAGTTCAGGCTGCTCGCCCTGCTGATGTCACGGCCCGAAAAAATTTTTACCCGCGACGAAATTATCGATCGTATTAAACAGGTTAACGATAATGAATACGACAGTTTCGACCGGACCGTGGATACCCATGTTAAAAACCTGAGGCAAAAACTTGGCGATGATCCGCGTTCTCCCCGTTACATCGTGACGGTTTACGGCATGGGCTACCGCTTTGGAGTAACGGCATGAATGAGCGGGCGGCAAAAAAACGCCTGACGCCATTCAGCCTTCAAAACACGCTCCTTGCCTGTTTTGTTTTTTTTGTTCTTGCCGCGGTTATCTGTATAGGCGCGGGGGTAAACCGTTTTACCGAAAAACTTTTTGCCTCCTATGCCAGAGAAAACATACAGGCGCGAAACCGCGAAATCGCCGAGGTTATGGCGGAACAATATGATCCCCTGAACGCGGCTTTTGACGAAGCGGCCCTTGAAACGATGGGTATGTATTTTGTTCATCAAGGCTACATCGTGCAGGTGCGCGGCGTAAACGGGAACGTGATCTGGGACGCCAGAGCCTGCGACATGGAACAGTGCGCGTCGGTAATCACCGAGATTCAGACCCGCATGGAAAACGAACACCGCCTTTCAGGGGCGTTCAGGCGGGACCACTACTTTTTGAACAATGTAAAAAACGGTTTGGGAGAACTTATTGGCGAAATCAGCATAGAAACCTACGGTCCTTTTTTTTACAGCAAGGATGAATCGGAATTCCTTAAAACCCTTAACAGTTTTCTTGTCGCCGCGGGCCTTGTGTTTATCGTCCTTGGCGTGGTAATTTCCGCGCTGCTTGCCTCCGGTCTTTCGCGGCCCATACTCCGGGCCGCCGAAGCGAGCCGCCGTATTTCCGGCGGCGAATTCTCCGTGCGTATTCCGGGCCGCCATTTTACCCGCGAACTGGGAGAACTTTCCCGTAGTGTCAACGGGCTTGCCGCCGCCCTTGAAAACGGCGAGCGCTGGCAAAAGCGGCTTACCGCCGACATTGCCCACGAACTGCGCACCCCGCTTACCTGCCTTCAGGGAAACATTGAGGCGATGATCGACGGCGTCCGTGAGCCCGACGCCGAACGCCTCGCAAGCTGCCACGAAGAGGTAAGGCGGCTTCATAAACTGGTTGACGACCTTAATGAGCTTTCGGTTATCGAACGGGAAAATCTTTCGCTTCATAAAACGGATTTTGATTTGGCGAAACTGCTTGAAGCGGCGGCGGAGCGTTTTACTCTCGCGGCCGCTGAAAAAGGTATCGCGATCCGCGTTGAAGTTTCCGCTTTGCCTGTCAACGCCGACTACGACCGGCTTATGCAGGTTTTTGTCAATCTGCTCTCCAACGCGGTGAAATATACCGAAGCCGCAAAAGCCGCCGTCATCACGATTCGGGGAACGCGCTTAAAGGGCCGCTGCGAAGTTACCGTAAGCGATACGGGAAGCGGCATAGCCCCCGAAGCCCTGCCCCACATTTTCGAACGTTTTTACCGCGCCGACACATCCAGGGGCAGGGGCACGGGCGGCGCGGGAATAGGCCTTTCCATTGCCGCCGCCATTGCCGCCGCCCACGGTGGAACGATTACCGCCGCCAGCGAAGAAGGCAAAGGCAGCGTGTTTACGGTAAGCTTTGACGGTTAATGTCCGCATCTACTCATCATCAATAAGCAGATAACTTTCCTTGATCTCACAAACAGCCCTGTTAAATTGCGCGTTGAGTTCATCAAGATGGACATGAAGGCGTTTGGTTCGCTTCTCGTCCAGCGGATTGGTCATAAAAAGCTGGTAGGGCTCAATTTCAAGGGCCATGGCCAATTTATTGATGGTTTCGGGCGAAACCCATTTTTTGCAATTCTCGATATCATTCACAAAATTGTGGGTTATCCCTGCTTTCATGGAAAGCGCGAGCTGGGAAAGGTGTAACTTTTTCCGGTAGAGCTTTAGATTCCTGCTGAAACTTACGCGGATGTCATATCCCTCAATTTGATTTACCATGACTTATTCTCTACCTATACCGGCCTGTCTACAAATAGCCACCGGCAATTATATGTCGCTATTGGCGTATCACCGCGCCGCTTTTTCAAATTTTATTTTGCCGGTATAAAGCGCCCCGCGCGGGCGCGGCCTCTTATTTTCTGGAGGAAACAATGAAAAGTACAATGGTGAAAAAGAGGAAGCGGCTGAGCCTTATTACGGCCGCGCTCATACTGGCTGCCTGCGATTCCGGCCCCGCGCGGCCGGACGGCACATTGACCATACTGAGCTGGAACGTACAGGCCCTTTTTGACGGAAAGAATGACGGAAACGAATATGCCGAATACCGTGAGGCCGCAGGCTGGAATTCTGAAAAATACCGGAACCGTCTTAACAACATGGCGTCGGCGCTGAAACACGCCTTCGCTTCGTTCAGTCCTTACGGCGGCGAAAATGCGGATGCCGTAACACCCGCCGGTGATCTTCCCGACATCCTCGTATTTATCGAGGTCGAGAACGGCCTTATCCTTGAGGACATGGCGAAGCTTCCGGGGATGGGCGTTTACCGGCACTCGTTTTTCGGCCGCGCCGGAGACGCTTCATTGGGATTGGGGGTATTGAGCCGCTATCCCATCACCGGCGGCCGGACCCATTCGGCGCATCAGTACGGCGCTGAAACGCCGCGGCCCGTTGCGGAAGTGCGAATCGACGCGGGGGCGCCCTTGGTCCTTCTTGCCTGCCACTGGAAATCGAAGCTGGGCGGCGCCGAAGAAACCGAAGCGCAGCGGCGGGCGGCGGCCGCGGTCGTTAACCGGCTGCTGGCGGAGATTGCCGCCGAGACGCCGCGCCTTCCGGTCATTGTCCTGGGCGACCTCAACGAAAACCATGATGAAGCCGAACGCGTGGGCGGCGCCTATGTCTGCGCCCTCATGAACGAGAGCGCCGCCGGTGATTTGCGCGAAACGGGTTCGGCCGCCGTAAACGCTTCCGGCGCAAACAGGCGTGGCGGGCGCAGCCGGCAAAATCCGGCAAGCCCGCGCGCCGGGTTCCGCGATTATCTGATATTGAGCGAAAAGCCGCCCGCGCCGGAACGCGGCGATGATGTCCTCTATTCACCCTGGATGGACGGCGGCTGGCAGGGCCTCGGTTCATACTATTACGGCGACGAATGGGAAACTATCGATCATCTGCTTTTTGACGCGGCGTGTTTTGACGGCGCCGGCTGGGACTTTGGCGCTTTCGGCGTTGTCGCCGCGCCGCCCTTTACCGGCGGCGGCGTACCGGACGCGTACAACCCCCGCACCGGCAACGGGCTTTCCGATCATCTGCCGTTGGCTGCAACTTTGATTCTGCGCTAGCGCCTGGTTCTGCGCTGGCGACGCCTGAATACGGAGTTTTTGGCCCTTGAGCGCGCTTTACTCTTCGCCGTCTTCCACGCGCAAATCGTAACATTGAATCTGCCCGGTATAGCCTTTTACCGTGATAAGGCGTTCGCCGTCAAAGGCGAATTCGCCGGCGAGCTGGCTGCGGGTATCGCCGGTTACGAGGATGCCGCCGGGTAAGGCGCCGGCTTCCATTCTTTGGGCCAGATTCACCGCCGCGCCGACAACGGTGTACTCAACGCGGCTGCGGGTTCCAAGGTTTCCGACGACGACTTTGCCGGTGTTGATGCCCATGCGTACTTTCAGGTCTATATCAACCAGGGGTTTCCATTTCGCGGCGAGGATACGGATTTTCCGTTGCATGGCGCAGGCGGCGGCGACACAGCGGCGGGCATGATCGGGCAGGTCAAAAGGATCGCCGAAAAAGGCGAGCATTCCGTCGCCCATAAATTTGTCGACCGTGCCGCCGTGGGCAAAGATGATTTCGGACATGGATTCCAGATAATTGCCCAGGAAATCGTGAACCACTTCGGGACTTTTATCGGAACTCCATTTTGTAAAACCGGCAATGTCGGAAAACAGGATCGACAGTTCTTTGTAGCGGGGGGCGAGTTCGGTTCTGCCTTCGCTCATGATGCGTTCGGCCAGTGAGTGGGGCAGATACCGGGACAGGGTATTTTCCAGAAGCAGCCTTTCGCGGTATTTTTGGGAAAGACGAAACAGGAAGGCGGCGAGCCACGCGGAAAACAGGGCCGCGGCTGTCGGGGTGTACCACGGGATAATCATAAAAAACCGCCACCGGAGGAAAACAAGCAGGGTATAGCACAGGAAGACCGCCAAAAAAAACAGCGTAAAGCGGGAATCGGTTTTGCATCGCCGGATAAAAAAGAAGGCGGCAAGGGGAACAAGAGAGGCCAGAACCTGAAAGGCGAGGCCGTTATAATACAAAAACGAGTCCTGGGTTTTGTTGAGGATGCTGCCCAGAACGGCGGTATGGACCGCGGAGAGGGGAAATGAACCGGCAAAGGCTGTGGTCCCGGAATCTTTGCCGGTGGAGGTAACTTCCGCCAGAAAGGCGACTTTTTGCGTAAAATCGTTGAGCGGCGCCGCGGGATCGTCTTTTGCGTTCACGATGTATTCAAGGGCAAAGCGGTCGTTAGGGTTTTCGCTGTTCCCCTGCCAGGGGATGGTGTAGGGAATCAAAGCACAGCCGTTTTTGTCAACGGGTATGCGTATGGCGTTCTGTTCCGCTTCGCCGGGGGGACCTGAGGGCAGGACAAGCTTCCCGCCGGCAAAGTGTATTTGCGAGCGGTCAATCCCCAAATGAGCAACCGCGGCGGCAAGGGGCAGGGAGGGGACGCAGCCTTCGTCATTCCAGGCGTAAAAAAGCGGAACCCGCCGGTATACGCCGTCCGTGTCGGGCTGCATGTTCACATGGGCAAGCCGCGCCGCGGATTCGGCCAGCGCGGGGGCGGGCATAAAAAAAGTACGTGCCCGGGGTATGGCGTAATCCTCCGCGCCCGGTACGCGCCAAAGGTGCTTCCGCAGAATGTCTTTTTCTTCTTCCACAAGATCACGATACAGGGTGTTGCCCGTTTCGGCGACGGCTATAACGGCAAGGATTGTCTCGCCCTGTTCCCGCAGCGCGCGGGCAAATTCCCCGTCCCCGGGCCGGGATTCAAGAAAAAGAAAGTCAAAAACGGGCCTTGTGTTGGCTTCGTACAATACGTCAAGGGCATCCGCGAAAGCCTGCCGGGTATCAAGATCGTTTTTCAGAAGGACGGCTGTTCTGTCATTCAGGTCTATGGGGATAATCTGCCGGTTTGTCCGCGCCATGCCATAGCGCACCCGCAGGTTCATCAGAAGATCAAACAGCGCGCGGTCGCCCTTTTCGGCAAGGCCCGACCGGATAAGCGCGAACAACACAAGCACGGTAAGGCCGGCGACGCAGAGGATTTTTCCTTTTTCGCTCAGGCCCGCGCTAATGCCTGATCGTGACGGTTTTGACGTATCTGTCGCTGTCATAATATTCGACCTCGAACTCTCCCCTGACCGTCGCTCCGGAAAGGCTTGCCTCGGGGGGCCGTTCCTTTCCGCTCATGCCTTCGGCCTGAATTTTCAGCACTTCGTGATACACGGCGTCCGCGTTTTTTACATTGGAATTTTCCCTGTATTCCCGGATGACCTTTTCCAGATTATCCTGCCGGGACGCGGCCATGACAACATAGATGGTTTCGCTTCCCGGCGGGGATTCAAGTTTTACGCGCCAGGATCTGCCCGCGCCCGCCGCAAGGGGGCTGTTGTTCAGTACGGCAATCTCCCCGCCGGAACCCCGGATAATCGCGTAACAGTAACAGCTGCTGTTCGTGGCAAGGCGAAGCTCGACGGTGTCGTCGTTACCCGCGCGGATGACGCGGCCAAACGGCAGGGATTCGGCCTGTCCGCCGGGAACGAGTTTGGCGACTTCCATTTTCCAGTTGAACTGCTGGGCGAAGAGCACGGGAAGGCCGGCCAGCGTCAAAAAAACCGTCAAAAAAAACAAACAGGGCAGCCGAAAACGGCGTTTCATTCGCGGTGAAGTTTGGTTCATTTTTCATTCTCCTGTTATTTCGATTCGGCGACAATAAACTTCGCGAGTCCCGCCGGAATGAGCGGATCGGGGTTCTGCTTGTTTTCGCTCAACTGCGGTACCCGCTGCTGCACATACCCGCCCAATATCGGTATTAAAATAGAACCCGTGTTCCACGGGTCGGCTTTCCCGTTTATCCCTTCGATGATGCTGTAGGTAAATACTCCGTGTCCCAGACTCGCGTCCTCCCGGCTGTACTCTCCTTCCCTGCAGGCGGTCAGTATCGCCGTGCCGCTGTTCTCAAAGCGTTTCTTTAACTCCGTGTCCCCGGCCTCTTTTACCGCGCTTTCGTTTACCGCCCCCGCGTGGCACGAGTCCAGAAATACCAGCTTCTTCTGCGGCAGGCTTTC